>CANRGE010000031.1 GCA_947630065.1 uncultured Clostridia bacterium | reverse complement strand
ACACAGAAGTTAAGCTCTAATGTGCCGAAAATACTTGTGGGTTACCCTGCTGGGAAGATAGGTTGTCGCCAGGTTTTATATTCCTCTTTAGCTCAGTTGGTAGAGCGCTCGGCTGTTAACCGATAGGTCGTTGGTTCGAGTCCAACAAGAGGAGCCAAAAACCGATAGCAAAAGCTATCGGTTTTTTTGTGCTTCTCTTGTTGGACTCGAATAAAAGATATATAGAAACAAGCCGAGCGCAGCGAGGATGTTAACTGATGAAGCAGCGACTGCGCCCGGTGGGCGAAGAAAGGAGCTGCTGAATAAGCATAAACTGTTGTTTTAGACTTTGCGACAGACAAAGGCTGAAACAACTAGTTTGATGCAGGAGGAGTTGGTTCGAAGAAAAATAGCGAAAGTTATCTTTTGTTTAGCTAGTGTTTAGTTAATGTTGAAAAATTATTTATATAACAATACTTATATTTCAATTAAATTTTAATATATAAAAAAATTATTTTTTTTATTGCTTCATAAGTTAAAATAACATTGACAGAAAAACAACAAAACTATATAATAACTATATAAAAAATGAGAAAGAAGGAAAACAAATGAAAAAAGGAAAAGTTGTTGAGGCAGTAACACACACACACACACACACACACACACACACGAATAAGAAGGAAAAAGGCATAACACTAATAGCACTAATAATAACAGTAATTTTATTATTAATCTTAGCAGGAGTAGCAATAAACTTTGCATTAGGAGACAATGGTATATTAAAGGGAGCAGAATACGCAACAGATAAATACAAAAACAAAGCAGAACAAGAACAAAACGAACTTGCAAAAATAGATGATTATATACAGAATGGAAGAGAAACAGTAACAATAAGTAAAGAAGAATATGATATATTAAAGAATTCTAATTCATATTCAGAACATGAAACTATTATAGGAACTTGGACTGATGGGAAGCCTATTTATAGAAATATGATAACCCAAGCTTCTTTGCCTAAAAATCAACATATAACAATAGATGTTACTAATTTAAATATAGATACACCAATAGATATAAAACTTTGCTGTAAATATAATTCTATAAATTTTACTTTTTTTGGTTCTCCCATCAATGGTTCTTCATATTCAGTTGGAGCAGCCTTAAATCAAACATATATAGAATACTATATAAATAATTGGGCAAGCAATCTTACGGATGGTAAATTTATTATAGAATATACAAAAACAACAGATTAAAAATAAGCACATATAAGAATATGACATAATTCTTATATGTGCTATATTTATTTTTCAAAATTCTTCACAAAATTATTAACTATTCTTTTAAAACTTTCAACAGGAAAATCAAATAAATGCTTTACTACTTCAAATGTTTTTGATATATAGTCTTTTAATTTATAATTTTCTTGCTTTAATTTCGTATTTTCTCTTTATAGTTCTTGCATTTTATTACTCTTCTTGTTGCACTTGAACTAATTATTTATTGATTTACAGCCCGAGCGCAGCTAAATTATATTTGACATTTGCAAAATATCATAGTAAAATAAAAATAGAAAATGGAGAAACCACAAACGTGGTTTACCTCAATTGTGTGATAGACACATCGAACTGGGTAAGTTTACAGATGTGTCTAAGTTTTTGCTATTTTTGTTTGCTAATAATTATTACTATTGCAATAATTAAGGCAAACGTAATGATAGTTGTTCCAATTAATGAATAATATAGTATGTATATTGTTGCAATTAATATTTGTATTTCTATTATACGCATCACCTCCATGGTGGAGGTAGACCACATCTGCTTATTCTCAATTTCCTATGGTAGACAATATATAATAAAGAATATAAAAAACCAATATAAAAACAAAAATTTGTTCATTTTTTATTGATATTATTTTTAGTAATTCTTTTTTTCTAACAATTACGCAAATAAAAAATAATTTTAATTTAAGTGTTAACAATTGTAGTATTTCTTAGGAGTTAAAGCAATAAATGTATATTGACAGTAAAACAACAAACTTATATAATAACAATATAAAAAATGAGAAAGAAGGAAAACAAATGAAAAATGTTAAAATTGTTGAGGCTGTAACACACACACACACACACACACACACGAATAGGAAGGAAGAAGGCATAACGCTAATAGCATTAATAATAACAGTAATAATATTATTAATCTTAGCAGGAGTGGCAATAAATTTTGCACTGCGGAGACAATGGAATACTAAGAGGAGCAGAAACTGCAGTAGATAAATACCAAAATAGAGCAGAACAAGAACAAAATAATATAGAAGATTATGAAAATAAAATTGAACAATATATGATTGCAACGCGAACAACTTCCAATGGTGGTGGAAAATTACTTTGGAAAAATCCAAACTATACCGAAAAATTTTTACCACAAACTATAACATTAAATGATTCTTTAACGAATTACCAATATATAAAAATATTATTTATGGCAACTGATCTTAGCATTAGTGATAGAGAAGTAGATTTAGCTTCTTATTCTATGGATACATTAATTATAAATAATAAAGTAAATTCACAAATATATTTTTCATGTTATGCAACTGGATGGAGTGGACATCCTTTGTATTATAGATTTTTTTATGGGGAAGGAAATAATATAACTTTTAAAAACGGTTATTCATCAGGAAGTGGTTCTAATAATGCTATTAATGATGAAATATGTATTCCATATTATATTATAGGATACAGTTTATAAAAGTTAACTTAAATTAGAAATTAATTATATAGAAAATTTAAATAAGAAAAATAGAAAAGAGGTAAAACAAATGAAAAAAGGAAAAGTTGTTGAGGCAGTAACACACACACACACACACACACACACACACGAATAAGAAGGAAAAAGGAATAACGCTAATAGCATTAATAATAACTGTAATTTCATTATTAATCTTAGCAGGAGTGGCAATAAACTTTGCATTAGGAGAAAATGGAATATTAAAAGGAGCAGAAACTGCAGTAGATAAATACCAAAATAAAGCAGAACAAGAACAAAACGAACTTGCGAAAATAGATGATTATATACAAAATGGAAGAGAAACAGTAACAATAAGTAAAGAAGAATATGAAAAATTAAAAAATTCTAATTCATATTCGGAGCATGAAACAATTATAGGAACTTGGATAGATGGGAAACCTATTTATAGAAATATAATCCCCCAAGCTTCTTTGCCTAAAAATAACGATATAAAAATAGATGTTACTAATTTAAATATAGATACACCAATAGATATAAAACTTTGCTGTAAATATAATTCTAAAAATAATACTTTTTTTGGCGCTCAAATCAATAGTAATTCATCTTCAGTTGGATTACAGTTAGAGCAAACATATATACAATGCTATATAAATGGTCCTTGGTCATACAATTTTACAGATGCTAAATTTATTATAGAATACACAAAAACAACAGATTAACAATAAGCACATATAAGAATACAGAACATTTTTATATGTGCTATATTTATTTTTATATTTCTAATAAAATTATTTATATCATTAATATTTAGAACATAATTGAATTTATAGCAAGTTTATGATATAAATTAACTAATATTGCATTGAAAAATAAAAAATGGAGGTAATAAAAATGAAAATATTAATTATTTGTAGTAAAGCATTTTATAAAGATATAGCACCAATAAAAGAAACTTTAGAAAAAATGGGACATATAGTTGAATTACCAAATTCCTATTATGAACCAGATGCTGAAAAGAAAAGTTGGGACTTAGGCAAAAAAGAACATGCAGAATTTAAAGCAAGAATGTTTAAAATGAGCGAAGAAAGAATTGCAACTATGGATGCAGTTTTAACTTTGAATTTTGATAAGAATGGAAAGAAAAACTATATTGGTGGTGCAACCTTTATAGAAATTTATGAAGCATTTATGAAAAATAAGAAGATATATTTATATAATGATATTCCAGAAGGAATGCTATATGATGAAATATCAGGATTTTCTCCAATAGTAATAAATGGAGATTTAAGTTTAGTAAATTAAGTTTAAAATTAAAATATAATAACAAAATATTTATAATGATAGTAGCAAATACATTAATACGAGAAATGGAGATAAAAATGAAAATAGGAATAGATATTGATGACACAACATTTTTAACAGTAAAAGCAATGTTAAAATATGCAGACATTTATGAAAAAGAAATATCTGGAACGCCAACTAATAGAAATAATTTTGGATTAATAAAAGATAGATATTATTTAGAAGCTCTATATGGTTGGGATAAAAAAACAAAATATGATTTTTTTGATAAATATTATAAAAATGTACTAGAAGAATGTACAATGCTTCCAAATGCAAATAAAACAATTAAAAAATTAAAAGAAGAAGGAGATACTATACATTTTGTTACAGCAAGATTAATGAATATTAAGAATTGTGATACTGAAAAAATCACCAAAAAAAGTTTACAAGATTTTGATATTCCTTATGATAGCTTAAATTTACATATTAGTGATAAATTAAAATTCTGTAAAGAAAATCAAATTGATTTATGTATAGAAGATAGTTATGAAACTTGTAGAGAATTAACTGACAATGGTATAAAATCAATTTTAATGACAACAAAAATGAATGCTAATATTAATGATAAAGAAATACCGAGAGTGAATAATTGGGATGAAATTTATGAAGAAATAAGAAAATACAAAAATTTAATGTAATGAATGATATTTTAGAATGTATTTATTTTTAAAGTGAAAATGGAGGAGAACGAAGTGAATAAAGAAATAGTTATAATAACAGGTGGAGCAAATCGGACTAGGATTAGAGCTTGTGAAACAATTTTTACAAAAGAATTACTTTGTATGTAATATAGATAGAGATTCTGAAAAAATGAGAATATTAGATAGTACCTATAAAAATAATTATAAAGGATTTATAGGAGATATTGCAGATAGTGTATTTGTAGAAGATGTTATAAATGAAATATCAAATTTAGGAAATATAAAAATATTAATTAATGATGCAGGAGAACCATCATTTAAAATGCCTACAAAGTACCAAAAAGAAGATATAGATAAATGTTTTAAAGGTTTACAAGGTATGATTTTATTTTCAACAGAAACCTTAAAAATAAAAGAGGAAAAAGATTTAAAAATAGTAAATATAATGTCATCTGCAGCATTAAGAGGAAATAAACAAGAAGCTGTATATTGTGCTACTAAATGGGGAGAAAGAGGCTATACAGAAAGTCTAAAAGTTGCATATAAAGGTACAAGTGTAAAAATAATTGGAGTTTATCCAGGAGGAATAAATACAGATTTTTATAAAAATAGTAAAGATTATGTATCTGAAGAAAAACAAGCCACTTTTATGAAACCATGTGATGTAGCTAAAACAATTATATATAATATTACAAATGATACTAATTTGACAGTTGCAGATATTATAATTGAAAGGAATTAGAAATAATATAAGAGGTAATAAATAAAAAATGGAAGATATTAATTTAAAATATATAGACATAAATGAATTTAAAAAAGATGTATATACTTATTATTTAGATATATTTCCTGAAGATGAAAGAAAGCCATTAGAACTAATAGAATTATCGTATAAAAAACGGATATACAAAAATTATAAAAATTCTATATAAGAACAAAATTGTAGGATTTATGTTGCTAAATAGAGTTAAAGATAAAGGATATGCTGTATTAGATTATTTGGCTATATTACCACAATATAGAAACAGCGGATTTGGTACTAAAGCATTACAAAGTCTATTAGAAGAAGAGAAAGAAAATAGTGGCATTTTTATTGAAATTGAAAAAGTTGGATTAGGAAAAGATATAGAAGAAAATTTATTAAGAGAAAAAAGAAAAGAATTTTATGAAAAATTAGGGTTTATAAAATTAAATTTTGATTTATTTTTGTTCGATGTTATATATACACCATATCTATTTTCAAATATCAAATATGACGAAAATATAATTATTAATGAAATATTAAATATTTATGAATCTATATCAGGAAAAGAGAGGATAAAAGAAAATTGTAAAATAATAAGAGAAGTTAATGGAAGAAATTGAAATAAAGAAAATAGTTGAGATAAATGAAAATAATCTTAAGAACAAATCTCGCTTCGAGAGACCCTTTCTCTACATCTTAAAGTTTGCTATCTAAATTCAAGGTCTCAAAGAAGCGTAAAGATTTGTTGACGCGAAAATTTACTTTGTAAATTTTCTGTGCAATGTTATTTTATATAATAGGAAAGTATAACTTTCCTATTATATAAAATAACAGAGTGGATGTATGAATGGTGAGGAAAAAAGCAAACTATTGATATAACTATATTTGCAGAGGAAAAATATACAAAAATAAATTCATAATTAAATTGACAGTAAAACAATAAAAATATATAATAACAATATAAAAAAGAGAAAAGAAAGAAGGAAAACAAATGAAAAATGTAAAAATTGTTGAGGCTGTAACACACACACACACACACACACACACACACACACACACACACACGAATAGGAAAGAAAAAGGAATAACACTAATAGCATTAATAATAACAGTAATTTTATTATTAATCTTAGCAGGGGTAGCCATAAACTTTGCATTACGGAAACAATGGCATATTAAAAGGTGCGGAATACGCAACAGATAAATACCAAAATAAAGCAGAACAAGAACAAAACGAACTTGCAAAAATAGATGATTATATACAAAATGGAAGAGCAAATAATGAAAATGCAAATAAATATTCAGAAAATGAACAAATTATAGGAACTTGGATAGATGGTAAAACAATATATCAAAAAACAGTAGATTGTGGTACATTACCTAATAATGCCTTGAAAAAAATCCAATCAAATATAGAAAATTTCGAACATTTAATTTCTATAAAAGGAGTTGCATTTTCAAGTTCAATGACGCAACAAATACCACTTCCTTATGTACATCCAGATTCAATTTATTCCATAATGTTAGATTTTAGAGAAAATGATATAACAATTCTAACAAAATGTAAGGATTTTTCTAATTTAAATGCATATGTTACAATTCAATATACAAAAACAACAGTTAAAGAATAAAAATATTCTTTAACTGTTAGTTTTATTCTTTATAAATTCTTTGCCACAAAAATAGTCGAAAAATATAGTACAAAAATATATTGTAATTATAAAAAATGCTAGACAAACAATAATGAATTAATATAAAATTAGTATTATAAAAATAATTAAAAAGGAGGGAAATATAAAAGTGAGTATTTTTGGTAAGAAAACAGAAAGTTTGAAAGGCAAAAAGAGCTTAGTTATTTATTTTTCTCATACAGGAGAAAATTATATGGCAGATGGAATTAGAAATATTGACAAGGGAAATACAGAAATTGTGGCAGAAATAATTAAGGATATAACTGGAGCAGACTTATTTAAAGTAGAAACGATAAAAGAATATCCATATAATTACAAAGAATGTTGTGATGTTGCAAAACAAGAATTAAACTCAAATGCTAGACCTGAATTAAAACAATATTTAGAAGATATTTCACAATATGAAGTAATATATCTATGTTCACCTATTTGGTGGAATTATATGCCAAATGCAATGTTATCGCAATTAGAAAAATTAAGTTTTGAAGGAAAAATTGTAAAATATGTAATTACACATGAAGGAAGTGGCATAGGAGCATGCAACAAAAATGTTGAAGAATTTTGCAAAGGTGCAGACATAAGAGAAGGATTAGCAATTAGAGGAAGTAGTGCAAAAGATTCTAGAAACATAATAGAAAATTGGATATAAATTAAAGTAAAAA
Organism: uncultured Clostridia bacterium; assembly: GCA_947630065.1. Taxonomy (GTDB): domain Bacteria; phylum Bacillota; class Clostridia; order TANB77; family CAG-508; genus RGIG8482. The sequence goes on along the minus strand of CANRGE010000031.1, from coordinate 16,200 downwards.
TTAAAAAGGAGAATGGTTATGGAAAAATCAAAAGTTTATTTTATTAAGGAGATTACTCCAGAAAACATTGTAAAAATATATGACTTACTTGGAAAAAAGCTAGAAGGAAAAGTAGCTGTAAAACTACATTCAGGTGAACAAGGTAATAAAAACTTTATAAGACCAGAAATGGTACAAAAAATTGTCGAACATGTAAATGGAACAGTTGTAGAATGTAATACTGCTTATGAAGGTGCAAGAAATTCAACACAAAAACATAAAAAATTATTAGAAGAACATGGATGGACAAAATATTTTGATGTTGATTTACTAGATGCAGGAGGACCAGATATGGTACTTCCAATACCAAATGGAAAAATTATAAAGGAAAATTATGTAGGAAAAAATTTAAAAAAATATGATTCAATGTTAGTTTTATCTCATTTTAAAGGACATGCAATGGGTGGATACGGAGGAGCATTAAAACAACTATCAATAGGATGTGGCTCTTCAGATGGTAAAACATGGATACACACAGCAGGAAAAGTAAAACATCAAGAAGAATTATGGGGAAATGTACCAGAACAAGATAAATTCTTAGAAGCAATGGCTGATGCAGCATCTTCAATAATGGAATATTTTAAAGATAAAATAGTATTTATAAATATTATGAAAAATATATCTATTGATTGTGATTGCGATGGAGATGCAGAACCACCATGTGTAAGAGATATTGGAATTTTAGCATCTACAGATCCTGTAGCAATAGATCAAGCATGTATAGACTTAGTAAAAAATTCAGGAGATGAAGGAATAGATCATTTCTTTGAAAGAGTAAATTCAAGACATGGAACTCATACTATAGATGCAGCAGCTGAGTTAGGAATTGGAAATAAAGAATATGAGTTAATAAATGTAGACTAAAATTATATAAAAAAGAGTGGAGGAAAATATTATGAATGAAAAAGTAGAAAAACAAAATCGTTTAGTTGAAATTTTATCAACAGCAAAAGCTAAATATATAGTAGGAACATGCCTATTAAGTGGTATTGGAATTGCATTACCTAGAATATTTCATGTACTTGCAGGAAGCTCAGCAGGAGCAACATTTTTGCCAATGCATATAGCAGTATTAATGGCAGCAATTATATTTGGAGCAACAAGTGCTAGTATTGTTGCAGGAAGTTCGGTTATATTTAGTTATTTATTAACTGGAATGCCAACAATTGAAAGATTACCATATATGTTAATTGAACTTGTAATTTATGCAATATTATTAAGTGTATTTAATAAGAAATTTAACTCATATATATCACTTATTTCAACAATTGTTTTAGGAAGAGTTCTATATTCAATAGTATTAGTAATTGCAATTAATATATTAGGTTTACCTACTTATGGAATTTCAGTTATTGAAAGTATTAAAACTGGATTACCAGGAATAATAATTCAATTACTATGTGTTCCATTTATATCTAATTTTATTAAGAAGGGAATTGGACTAGATGAGTAAATTAGACGAAGTAAAAAGAATACTATTAGAAAAAAATGCATCATTAGTTGTATGCTATAATACTGGTGAAATAAAAGAATATTATCAAAATAGAATACTAGATATAAAAGATATTTTACATAATAATGAAAATGCATTAAAAGATGCAATAATAGCAGATAAAGTAATAGGAAAAGTAGCAGGTAGTATTTTAACAATAGCAGGAGTAAAAGAAATTTATGCAGATGTAATAAGCAAATATGCTATACCAGTATTAGAAAAAAATAATGTTAAATATGAGTATAGAGAAAAAGTTGACTACATTATAAATAATGACAAAACAGGTATGTGTCCTATGGAAAATAAATATAAAGATGAAAATGATATAAAAAAAATATATGAAGAAATGATACTAAAATAGTTGAGCAACCAACATATCTTATATATTATTTTGAATTTGAAAAATAAAGGAAAATGTGGTATAATCATTATAATTGCAATAAGCAATGTTGAAGCCGTTAAAAAATTTTCTTTAGGAGGTAAAACTATGGAACGGCATGAAAAGTTTGTGATTGATGTGGGTAATGGTAATTCTATGATTTTTCAGATCTTAGAAGCAACAAGTAATAGTATAACTATTAGCTTTAAAACAGGCAAAAATGATGATTTAGAGAAGGAAGACATAGAAAAAAGAGTTAAGTGACCATATTAAATAGTTACTTAGTCTGGAAAATACCAAAATCTATTTCAAACCCAAAAAGAAAAAGAGACTTTGAAATTTCAGAGTCTTTTTTTCTTTAGGTTTAAAAAAATAATATAATTGCCATATATGACCAACACACTTTATAATATAGCAGATAATTAATATAATAATTATGTTAGTTATCTTTTGTATTAGAAGAAAAAGGAGAAAATGAAAAATGGATGAAAGAATTGAAATAGGCTGTTGTACTAAAATGAGTGAAATGAAAGGAATTAATTCAGCATCAGAATATATAGCTGAAGCGGTTAAAAGAAATTGGAAAGCTATAGGAATTAGTGATTTTAATAATACACAAAGCTTTATTGAAGCAGAAGAATATATAAATAAAAATAATATAAAAAATTTGAAAGTATTATATAGTATAAAAACTAAATTTATTGATGAAACCAAAAATATATATGATATTGTAATTTTAATAAAAGAACAAAAAGGACTAAAAAATTTAAATATATTATTATCTAAAGCTCTTATGAATACAGTAAATGGAGAAAATGTTATACCAAAAGTCGATTTAGATAAATATAGAGATGGACTTTTATATGGTAGTTTAGGAGTAAATGGAGAAGTTTATCAAAATTTTAATGATGAAAATTTTGATAAGATAATTAAATATTATAATTTTATAGAAATAGAGCCAATATATAATAACAATAAAATAGAAAAAGAAATTAATAAAAATATAATAAAACATGCAAATAAAAATAAAGTTTTAGTAATTGCTACAACAAATCCATTATTTATAGAAAAAGAAGATAGTATTTGTAATGAAATATTACGATATTCGCAAGAATTAAAAGATGTAGAATATGATAATAATAGATATCTATATACAACTGAAGAAATGCTAAAAGAATTTAATTATGTAGAGGGTGAAAGTAAAAATATAATAATTACAAATACTAATAAATTAGCTGAACTATGTGATAATATAAAAATAGAACAAGATAAAGTAAAATATCCTATTATAAAAGAATATGAAGAAGAAATAAAAGACAAATGTTATAAAAAAGTTAAAAAATTATATGGAGAAAAGTTACCAAAAAAAATAGAACAAAGATTAAAATTAGAACTTGATTCAATTATAAAAAATAATTTTGAATTTATATACTTATTAGCATCAGAAATAGTTGAAGAATCAGAAAAACTAGGATATTTAACATTTGCTAGAGGTGGTATAGGAAACTCTTTTGTAGCATATTTATTAGGCATTGTAGACTATAATCCAATAGAATATAATTTACCATTTGAAATATTTGCTGGAATTAATTTAGATAAGAAACCAGATATTTCACTTAATGTTTCAAGCAAAATAAAAGAGGAACTATATAATTATATTGTAAAAAAATATGGAAAAGATAGAATTATTGCGTGTGGTACAGTAAGTGAAATATCTGAAAAAATAGCATACGACACAATTAAAAAATATGTACAAGATTTTAATATATCAATTGATGACGAGAAAAAAGAAAAATTGATAGGCAAGTTATGTGGAATAAAGAAAAGAAGCGGAATTCATCCAGGGGGACTATTTATAATACCACAAGATAGAGATATAAATGAATTTTGTCCAATAGATTTAGATACAAGCAAAAATATATTAAAAACACATTTAGATTATCATAAATTATGGGATGCTGGCTGTTGCTTATATAAATTTGATATTTTAGAACATGATGCAGTAACAGAGTTACACAAATTAGAAGAACTAACTGGTATAAATCCAAAAAATATTGATTTAAAAGATAAACAAACATTAGGATTATTTTTGAATATAGATAATAATCTAAAAGGAATATTTGAATTCGAAACAAATTTTATGAATAATTTGATAAGCCAAACCAAGCCTAAAAATTTTTTAGATTTAGTATATTTATCTTGTTTAGCACATGGAACAAATACATGGCTTAATAATGGAGAAAAATTAATAAAAGAAAATATTAGTGTAGATAAGCTTATTTCTAATAGAGATGATATTATGAATTATTTATTAGACAATGGAATTGATAGAAAAACAGCCTATGAAATTACTGAATTTGTTAGATGTGGCAAAGCCGAAGCAAATACGGATTCAAAAGAGTGGAAAAAATATAAAAATATCTTAGAAAAATATAATATTCCAGAATGGTATATAAAATCAGCTGAACAAATAAAATATTTATTTCCAAAATCACATGCAATAGGCTATGTAATTAATGCTGTTAGAATAGCATGGTATAAAGTGCATTATCCACAAGAATTTTATAAAGTATATTTTGAAATGAATGAAAATATAGATATTGATTTATTCTATACAAAAAAAGAAGTTGAAAATAAGCTAAAAAGTATATATAAAGATATAGAAAAAGGAATATATAAAGATAAAAATATAATCTATGATTTAGAAATTTTACTTGAAATGTACGAAAAAGGAATAAGAAAAAACAGAAAAAGAAAATTAGATGAATATGATTTAATTAATTCAAAAGCAATTGGAGATTATTGTAGACAAATTGAACATAAATTTAATATAGAAGAATTAGCCGTACTAATATATAGAAATCAAAAAATAAATATTGATGAAAAAATTTCACAATATAAAAAATTAATAGAAAACTATCCAGATATGGAAGTTAAAAAAAGAATTGATTGTAGACATTATGATAGCACTAAAGATATGATAAAACAGGAAATTACAAGACTACAGACATTAAAAGAGGTATTTGTACAAGGTGGAGAAGATATAGTATATACATTTAGAGAATATAATAAAAGTACAAACGAATGGAGTTATTCTAGTATTAAAAAAACTTTTCAAGAAATTGAAGAGCAAATAAACAATTATATAAAAGAATATGATGATACTTATTCATATGAAATACATAAGAAGTATTTGCAAGATGATGACTTAGATATAGTAGCAGAATATAAAGTTATTAATAAAAAAAGCATTTTAGTAAATATATATAATAATCAAGAAATAGATATAGGCAATATATTTGTAAAAATACCAACACCATTTAAAAAAGGGGATTTATTAGTTTCATATTGTGATACACCATTCAAAAGTGGAATTTTATCAACTAAAAAACAAGCTTTTGTGTTAAATAAAATGCTTACTTGGAATGAAAATATAGATAAATTACTTGCACGAGGAATGTATGATTCATCAGATATGATAGCATCAGGTTACTATATGTGTGATAATAATGAAGAATTTATATGTGAATTAAAATGGGATTATGATAGCTTTGAATATTTTGATGGAAAACTTACAGGGATGGAGAGAATATTACAAGAAATTAGTAAATTAATTAAAAATGAAATTGATATAGAAGAATTTATAAAAATGTATGAGAAATACAAAAATGAAAAAAATATTTAGATATAAAATAGCAAAAGAAGTTTAATTCTTTTGCTATTTTATAGAATAGGAAAAGAAGTTTAATTCTTTTGCTATTTTATAGAATAGGAAAGTAGAACTTTCCTATTCTATAAAATAATAACATTGCACATTATAGATATTTTTTCAAAGTTTCAACACTATCTTCTTGCATTACAACAAAATCGTTTAGAATATTTTTTACATCAGCTGCTGCTTCATGATTTTGATTTATTAATCTTCTACCTTCAATAATTCCCATATTAGTACCTTGCATTAAAAGCTCAGATAGTTTTGAAGTAGTACTATCATTCATAGTTTTCATTTGAACACCTGACCATGTCATCATCTTATTCATTGCATTAATTTCATGAGGCTCTTTATCACTGTAGTTTGAATATAATTCATTTACTCTTTCAGATATTTTTTGATATTTTTTGTACTCTGTATCTAAAACATTTTTAAACTCTTCATTTGTAGCTTTTTCTGAAACATACGAAATAGCATTCATACCCATAGTTGCACCTTTATTTACTTCATCTAAAATATTTAAATTTTGATTTTGCATTTTTTAAAATCGTCCTTTCCTATTAAAAATTTTTATATATAACAAATCTCGCTTCGCGAGACCTTTTCTCTACATCTTAAAGTTTGTTATCTAAATTCAAGGTCTCAAAGAAGCGTAAAGATTTGTTGACGCGAAAATTTACAAAGTAAATTTTCTGTGCAATGTTATTATTTTATATAATAGGAAAGTTTTACTTTTCTATTATATAAAATAGTATGTGCTAAAAAATGTAAAATATAAATCAAGTGTTGAAAAAAATAAAAAATAATGTTAAACTTTTTAAAAAGAATTACATTATTAAGGAGAATAAAAATGGAAATATATGATATGAAACCTCATAAATTGCTAGGTTTAAATTATGCCAATACTACAGATGAAAAGGTAGAAAAAAAGTATTTAGAGAAAAAAGAACTAGTAGAAAAAATGAGACAAGGAGAAATGAAAAAAAAGAATGTAACTCAATTAGATTCTTTAACACAATCAAAATATGATAAATGGATGGAAAATTTAGACAAAGCATATGAACAATTAAAAACAGAAGAATTAAGAAAACAATATGCAGAAAAAGAAAAAGCTGAAATGGAACAAAAACAAGAGAATAAAGCTAATCATCAAGGAAAAATATCACAGATGGCAAATAAAATAAATGATAAAGATAGAAGAATTAAGGAACAACAAAATAAAACTTTAGATTATTGGAAAATAAGAGGAAAAGATATAACATTAGAAAGCGCAGAAAAACAAAATAAAGAATTAGAATATATGCCAATTATAAAAGGAAAAGCAATTATTAATAATTCACGAAATAATAAAGAAAAAGAAGTTGTATTAGAAAATTCACAAGGAGAAAATAAAAAGTTAGAATATATGCCTATTACAAAAGGGAAAATAAACACAAGTAATTCAAAAGACTTAAAATCAAAAGGAGAAAGAGATAGATAATGGAAAAGGTAATGTGGAAACCAGGAAACTTTGTGTATCCAATACCAGCTGTTATGGTTTCTTGTGGAAACTTGGAAAAATCAAATATTGTAACAGTTGCATGGACAGGAACGCTAAACACAAATCCGCCTATTGTATATATTTCTCTTAGACCAACAAGATATTCGTATGAATTAATAAAACAAACAGGGGAATTTGTAATAAATTTAACAACAGAACAACTTGCATATGCAACAGATTGGTGTGGAGTTAAATCTGGAAGAGATGTAGATAAATTTGAAAGTATGAAATTAACAAAACAAAAAGCAAATTTTGTTAATTGTCCAATGATTGCAGAAAGTCCAGTTTCTATTGAATGTAAAGTAATAGATATAAAAGAATATGGAAGCCATCATACATTTGTTGCAGAAGTTTTAGCTATAAATGCATCAAAAGAGTATATAGATAAAAATGGTGCATTTGATATATCAAAATGTAACTTAATTACATATGCAAATGGTAATTACTACGGATTAGGACATAAAATAGGTAAATTTGGATACTCAGTTCAAAAAAAGAAAAACAAAAAATAAAAGAAAATCATAGTATTTAGTTGACATTTATTTATGTTTATGATAAACTATTTGAGCATATTAATTAGAAAGTATGCTCACATCGTTTAAAAGTAAAGCTTAAAAGATTACGGAGGTGTATTTTAGATGGCTGCAAAAGGACCAAGAGAAAATATAACATTAGAATGTACAGAATGTAAAAGAAGAAATTATATGACTTCAAAAAATAAAAGAAATGATGCAGATAGACTAGAAATAGTTAAGTATTGTAAATTCTGTAAAAAACGTACTACACATAAAGAAACAAAATAGATAAAGCTATTTTTAGGAGGAAATAAAATGGCGAAAGTAGAAAAGAATAAAAAAGAAAACAAACATTTTTTTAAAGATTTTAAAGCAGAATTAAAAAAAGTTATATGGCCAACTTCAAAGCAAGTTGCTAATAACACTGTTGCAGTAATAACTATAGTATTATTAACAGCTGCAATTGTTTTTGTGTTAGACTTAGTTTTTGAAACTCTAAATACACAAGGTGTAAATAGATTAAGAAATGTTGTTGGAACAAGTGAAAATACTGTATCTTCAGATAATTCAATATCTAATGAAATTGATAATGCTATAGACAACGCTATAGATAATTCAATAGATAATACAGTAACAGACAATACTGTTTCAGAATAATAAGGGAGGCTAAAAAATGTCTCAAGAAGAAAGAAGCAAAGAAGCCAAATGGTATGTAGTACATACATATTCTGGTTACGAAAATAAAGTAAAAACTGACCTAGAAAAAACTATTAAAAATAGGGAGTTAGAAGACTTTTTCTTTGAAATTGTTGTCCCTATGGAAGAACAAATAGAAATAAAAGATGGAAAAAGAAAAACAAATCTTAAAAAAGTATTTCCAGGTTATGTTTTAATAAAAATGATTGTAACAGAAGAATCATGGTATATAGTAAGAAATACTAGAGGTGTTACTGGATTTGTAGGTTCAGGAGCTGATCCTATACCACTTACTGATGAAGAAATAAGAAATATGGGATTCGAAACACCAATAAGTATAGATTATGAAGTCAATGATTCTGTTAAAGTTTTAAATGGAGCATTACAAGATTTTATAGGTGTAGTACAAGAAATAAATAAAGAAAAACATAAAGTAAAAGTATTAGTTTCTATGTTTGGAAGAGAAACACCTGTAGAATTAGAGTTTTCTCAAGTACAAAAAATAATGTAATACCTATCGATTTTTAGTTTTAACTAAAAATTCGATTTCTATAATAAAATACAATTAAAGGTAGGTGAAATGAAATGGCAGAAAAAGAAGTTTTTACAACTATTAAATTACAAATAGAAGCAGGAAAAGCTACACCAGCTCCACCAGTAGGTCCAGCATTAGGTTCAAGTGGTGTTAATATTATGCAATTTGTTAAAGAATTTAATGATAGAACAGCAAATCAACCAGGAATGATAATACCAGTTGTTATAACTGTTTATAAAGATAAATCATTTGAATTTATAACAAAAGTACCACCAGTAGCAGTTCTAATTAAAAAAGCTATTAAAATACAAAAAGGTTCTGGAAAACCAAACAAAGAAAAAGTTGCAAAAATAACTCTAGAACAAGTAAAACAAATAGCAGAACAAAAAATGCCAGACTTAAATGCTGCATCTTTAGAAACAGCAATGAGTATGGTAAAAGGAACAGCACGTAGTATGGGTGTTGTAGTAGAAGAATAATAAATAATTGGGAGAGCATATAAGCTCGTTAGAACCAAAGGAGGTTAAAAAATGAAACAAGGAAAAAGATATTCAGAAGCAAAAAAACTAGTAGATAGTACAAAGCTTTATGAAATCGATGAAGCATTAGGAATTATAGAAAAATTCCCAAAAGCTAAATTTGATGAAACAGTTGAATTACATGTTAAATTAGGAGTAGATTCTAAACATGCAGATCAACAAGTTAGGGGTACAGTAGTACTTCCTCATGGAACAGGAAAAACACAAAGAGTTTTAGTATTTGCTAAAGGAGATAAAGCAAAAGAAGCAGAAGCTGCAGGAGCAGATTTTGTTGGTGCAGAAGAATTAATACCAAAAATAGAAAAAGAAAATTGGTTTGAATATGATGTAATAGTTGCAACTCCAGATATGATGGGTGTTGTAGGAAGACTTGGAAAAGTATTAGGACCAAAAGGATTAATGCCAAACCCAAAATCAGGAACAGTAACAATGGATGTTACAAAAGCAATTAACGAAATTAAATCTGGTAAAGTTGAATATAGATTAGATAAAACTAATATAATTCACTTAGGATTTGGAAAAGTATCATTTGGAAAAGAAAAATTAGTAGAAAACTATAATACAATTATAGAAGCTATATTAAAAGCAAAACCAGCAGCATCTAAAGGTCAATATGTAAAAAGTGTTGCTGTAACAACAACAATGGGACCAAGTTTATATATTAATCAAAAATAAAATTTTAAAGCCAAAGAAAGTAGGCATCTTATAAGTCCTACCGAGGCATAAATTGAGCGGATTTACGACTCTTTATGCCTGTTGGCGTAAAGAGTTAATTTTTTTCTATAATAGGAAAATTCTACTTTTTATAGAAAAAAATAACATTACAAAAAATCTTCAAAATTTAAGAGTAAGTATTAGTAACTAAACTGCCAATACTTCGAAATCTACTTAAATAAATTTAGTTAAAAACAATAAGCAATAGCTTATGAATATAGATTTATATTTTAGGAGGTGAATTAAAAGATGGCAAATGAGAAAGTAATACAAAAAAAGGAAGAAGAAGTTAAAGCCTTAGCAGAAACAATCAAAAATTCAAAACTTGTACTTCTTACAGATTACAGAGGAATTAATGTTACAGACGTAACAGAATTAAGAAAAACTTTAAGACAATCAAATACAGAATATAAAGTTATAAAAAATAATATAACAAGAAGAGCATTAAAAGAATGTGGAATAGAAGGATTAGATGATTCTTTATTAGGACCAACAGCAGTTATATTATCAAGTGAAGATTATTTAGAACCTTCAAAAGCTATATATGAGTATTCAAAGAAAAATGAATTTTACAAAATAAAAGGTGGTATAATTGAAGGAAAAGTAATGACAGCAGATGAAATAATTACATTAGCAAAATTACCATCAAAAGAAACATTATTATCAATGCTTGCTGGTGGATTACTTGCAACTATTTCAAAATTTGCAATTGCAGTTGACCAAGTAAGAATAAAAAAAGAAGCAGAAGCTTAATTTAAAAAAGTCAAAAAAAGACGAAAATTATAATAAAAAAATTTAGGAGGAAAATAATATGAGTAAAGAAGAAATGATTGAAGAAATCAAAAAAATGACAGTAGTAGAATTAGCAGATTTAGTAAAAGCTATAGAAGAAGAATTTGGAGTATCTGCAGTAGCAGCAGCTGCACCAGCAGCTGGAGGAGCAGTAGCAGGAGCTGCTGAAGAAAAATCTTCATTTAATGTTGTATTAAAAGAAGCAGGAGCTAACAAAATCCAAGTAATCAAAGTAGTTAGAGATGCTACAGGATTAGGATTAAAAGAAGCTAAAGATTTAGTTGATGGAGCTCCAAAAACAGTTAAAGAAGGAGTAGCTAAAGAAGAAGCTGAAGAATTAAAAGCTAAATTTACAGAAGCAGGAGCTGTAGTAGAATTAGCATAATTATATAGCAAAAAAAGGCGTAAATTATTTTACGTCTTTTTTTGTATAATAGGAAAGTAGAACTTTCCTATTATATAAAAAAATAAAATAATGCTTCAAAGACATGCCCAATAAACGTAGGGGCGATTTTAATCGCCCGCTCTTCGAAGGATTAGCTATAAAATAAATATAAATAAAAAAATATTGAATCCGTAAGAAAAATGTACATATTACAAAAAATATTAAAGAAAATTTTACAAAAATTTGACATATCAGAGAAATAATTATATACTATATAAATGAAATATGAAATTGCTAAATAAAGAAGAAATGTTGAAAAATAATTACAATTTTTGTTGTGTCAAAATTTAATTCTTTTACAACATATTATGTCTTAGGAGGAATGAAATTAAACATGAATAAAATGAAGCAACTAGTAATAATTTCTTTATTAGCTTTTAGTATATTTTTATGTACAAACTTAAATGTATATGCAGAAACAACTGGGGAAATCACAACAGATGAAGTTAGACTTAGAAAAAATCCTAAATCTGATTCTACTGTTTTAGAACTAATTTCTAAAGGTGAAGAAGTAGAAGTATTAGAACAACAAGATGAATGGTATAAAGTTAAATATAAAAAAATAACAGGATATGTACATGAGGACTATATAAAAGTAGAAGAAAATATTACAAATAGCAATTCAAAAGAAGAAAATGAAGAAGAAACTAAAGAAGAAACAAATGATGAAAACAACCAAGAAGAGCAACAAATAGTAACAAAATTAGCAAATAATAGTAACTTATATATAAATCCAATAATTAATTCTTTATCAATAAAAGAGTTAAACAAGGACGTGGAAATAAATATTATATCTAAAATAAATAATTGGGCATATATAGAATATGAAAATACATACGGATGGTTACTTTATGAAGATATAAAAGAAGAATTGAAAAATAAGACAGAAGAAAAACCACAAGAGCAAGAAAATCCAGAAAATAAGGTTGAAGAAGAGGAAGAGCAACCTTTAAATAAAACAGGGTATATTACTTCAGACGGAATTAATTTTAGAGAAGAACCAAATACAGATTCTAAAGTTATTAGAGTATTTATAGCAAATTCAAAAGTAAATATTCTTAAAGAAGAAGGAGAATGGTACAAAGTTACGTATAAAGAACAAACAGGATATGTTTTAAAAACATATGTATCTTCAAAACAAGTATCAACAACCTCAAGAAGTGCAGAAACAAGAACTCAACAAAAAGAAAATGACTCTAATGTAACAGTAACACAAGATAGTGAAAAAAAGAATGCAGATACAGCTGATTTAAATAATAAAAGACAAGAAATAGTATCACTTGCAAAAAAATATTTAGGCAGTAAATATGTATATGGTGGAGCTTCTCCTAGTGGATTTGATTGTTCAGGATTTACAATGTATTTATATAAAAAATTTGGAGTTAGTTTACCACACTCAGCAACAGCACAGTCAAAAGTAGGAACTAAAGTTGAAAAAGCTAATTTACAATTAGGAGATTTAGTATTTTTCTCTGATTATAAAACATATAAGGGAATAGGTCATGTAGGAATATACATAGGAAGTGGTAAATTTATACATGCATCAACTGAGACAACAGGAGTAATAACATCATCTTTAGCTACAGAGGGATATGTTAAAAGATATGTTACAGCAACAAGAATTTTCTAAGAAATAATAAGGAGATAAATTTTGAAAAGACCAATTTTAATTATTACACTTGGTTATATTATAGGAATTATATATGGGCTATACTTTGAAAAAAGTATAGCCTTTTATAGTATAAGTATAGTATTTTTATTTTTAATTTTATTAGCTAAAAAGTATAAAAATTGCAATAGATATATAAAAATTTTTGCTTCAAAAAAAATAATAATTACTATTTTTGTAAGTGCTTTTATTAGTTGTATAATAACCAATATATTAGAATACAATTATGAAAATAAATATAAAAATGTATTAGAAATAAAAGTAATAGCAACTATAAAGAAAATTAACAAAAAAGAGGAAAATTATAATCAATATTTAATAAAAGTAAAAGATAAAAAATTTAAAAATGATTATTTACTATTAAATACTAACCAAGAATTAAATTACGGAGATATAATAGAAGTTTATGGTGAATTTAAAGAGCCAAGCACTTCAAGAAATTATAAAGGATATGACTATAAACAATATTTAAAATCAATAAAAGTTTATGGAACTGTAAATGCAAAAAATATAAAATTAATAGGAAAAAATTATTCTAATATTTTGGAAAGTTTGGCTAGTATAATACAAGAACATATAAAAATTACTATACAAAATAATATTACAAATAAAGATAATATAGGGCTGTTAATGGGAATACTAATTGGAAATGATGAGTTATTATCCGAAGAAGCAAAAGATAATTTTAGAAATAGTTCTTTAAGTCATATAATGGCAGTATCTGGATTGCATGTAACATTTGTAGCTTTAGGATTGCAAAAAGCTTTAGAGTTATTAAAAATACCAAAAAGAATTTCAAAAATATTTATAATTATATTTCTTACTTTGTTTATATACATATCAGGACAAGGAACATCAGTAAAAAGAGCATGCATAATGATGAGTATTTATTTAGGTGCAGATATATTATACAGAAAAAATTCTACGATAAATAGTATAAGTTTAGCTGTATTATTAATATTACTTGAAAATCCTTATAGTATAACAGATATATCATTTTTATTATCTTTTGGAGGGACTATAGGAATAATTTATATATCTACTATAATGCAAAGAAATAAGAAAAGCAAAGTTATCAATTATATTAAAGAAACTATAAATGTATGTGTTTCAGCACAAATTTTTATATTGCCAATATTAATTATTTATTTTAATAATATATCTTTAACATTTATAATATCTAATATTTTAATTTCACCAATTATAGGAATTGTAATAATACTTGGATTTATATCAGTTATAATTCCTTTTAAACCTTTATTTTTTATTCTAAATATATTTTTATCAATTATTATTAATATTTCAAAATTCGTTTCTAGTTTACCATTTTCCAATATTAAAGTAATTACACCAAATATAGGTACAGTAGTAATATATTATATTTTTGTTATAGCTATTGTGTATATAAAAAGAATAAAGCTAAAAGATGAAAAAAGAGTAACAGAAATAAAAATATTGAACAATTATTCAAAAATTTTGTTAATAATAAAGAATAATAAGAAAAAAATTATTTCAGCAATTCTAATTTTATCATTAATTTTAAATACATATAATATCATTCCTAAATCATTAAAAATTCATTTTATAGATGTAGGCCAAGGAGATGCATGTTTAATAGATACAACATATGGTAAAAAAATATTAATAGATACAGGAGGAAGTACAGATGGTACTTATGATGTGGGAAAAAATATAACACTACCATATTTATTAGATAGAAAAGTTCTAAAATTAGATTATGTAATTATTTCTCATTTCGATTCAGACCATTGTGATGGCTTAACAGAAGTAATTAAATATATAAAAATAAAAAATTTGATAATATCAAAACAAAGCGAAATATCATATGAATATACAAAACTAATTAATATGGCAAAACAAAAAAATATAAAAATATTAATAGTAAAAGCAGGAGATAAAATACAGCTTGATAAAGAAACATATATTAATATTATTTCACCAGAAGATAATTTAAAGTTTAACGATTTGAATAATAATTCTATAGTTTTTAGCTTAAAATATAGAAAATTTAGCATCTTATTTACTGGAGATATTGAAAGAGAAGCGGAAGAATATTTAATAAAAAAATATAAAAAAACAAATATATTAAAAGCAGATATATTAAAAGTTGCACATCATGGGTCAAAAAGTTCATCTACACAAGAATTTTTAAAAGAAATAAATCCCAAGATTGCATTAATTGGAGTTGGAGCAGATAATAATTTTGGACATCCAAATTTTGAAGTTATAGATAGATTAAAAAATTATGATGTGAAAATATATAGAACAGATGAATGTGGTGAAATTAGCATTATAATTAACAAATATGGAACAATTAAAATAAAAAAGCATATATAAATTATATTATTATGCATAAAATTTCCTTTTTTAGTAGATAATACAATTACAAATTAGTATAAAAAATTCTTATACTTTTAAAGGAGATTTTAAATGAAGAAAATTTTTTTATATTCTATAATGATAATTATAATTTTTGTTCTTTCAATAACAATGGGATATCAAATACAAAAGTATAGACATAAGGAAAGCAATATAGATATTTCTGCAAAAGATAATAATGTAATTCAAGAACTTTCATCAAAAACAGTAAATTCAAGTGAAGAGAAAATATCTCCTAATGCAAGTTTTACTGTGAAAAAATATTATAAAGAATGTGGACATGCAACAGAAGAAGATATGGAATTACCAAAAGAATTAATTAATTTAAGTAAAGAAGAAGTAAAAGAAATTTACAAAGATTGGGTAATTCAAGAACTAGAAACTAATGAAATAGTATTATTTAAAGAAGAAGATGGAATTTGTGACAAACATTATATATTAAAAGAAAAAGACGGTTTTATAGCTATATATTTATTAAATAATAATGGGGAAGAAACATTAAAAGAAATAACAGCAATATCCACACAATATTTACCAGAGAGTGATTTAAATAAAGTTAAAGAAGGAATAAAAGCATATGGGCAAGAAGAACTAAATAGCATAATTGAAGATTTTGAATAAAAA
This sequence comes from uncultured Clostridia bacterium, assembly GCA_947630065.1. GTDB lineage: Bacteria > Bacillota > Clostridia > TANB77 > CAG-508 > RGIG8482. The sequence goes on along the minus strand of CANRGE010000031.1, from coordinate 109 downwards.
AATAACATTGCACATAAATCAAAAAAGACAGGTAATGTACTGAACCCAAAAAGTTGGACAGTATAAATTAGGCTACTAACATGGAATGTTCTCTATATTGAACAGGGGA
>CANRGE010000030.1 GCA_947630065.1 uncultured Clostridia bacterium | reverse complement strand
TCACTCGAATATTTACTCATAAAAAATGAACCCTCCTTGTTAAACTTTTTTTGTCTAACAATTTGGGTTCACTTCATTTTTATAATCTTACCTTTTAATCTATTATTTCTAATCCTGCATATTTTGCCATTAATCTTTTATGCCCTACCTTATCAAAGTTAATGTCTACTTTTAGGTCTTGTCCCTCTTCTTCAACATAGTTTATTGTTCCCTCTCCAAATTTTTTATGATATACTCTTTTTCCTGCTTTATAAATACTTAAATCTATGTCATTGTTATTATTTTGTTTTGATAAGTTTTTCAAAAAGCTTTCTGCTGTTCTAAATGTAAAGTTATTATTTTGAGTTTTAGATATATTGTTTTTTGTGTTTTCCATATTATATGTAGTAACTTTACTTGCTCCATATTTCCATGGTTCTTCTCTATCTTCATATAATGAATTGTTATAACTTGAGTTTATGCTTTCTACTCCTTCTAAAAGATTTTCCGGAATTTCTCTTACAAATCTTGATACTTGATTACAACTTGTTGAACCAAATATAGTTCTTCTTTTCGCACATGTTAAATATAAATTATTTTTTGCTCTTGTTATTCCTACATAACATAAACGTCTTTCTTCTTCTAACTCTTTTGGTTCTCCTAAGCTTCTAGTACCTGGAAAAATTCCTTCTTCTAATCCAACTAAAAATACTACTGGGAATTCTAGTCCTTTTGCACTATGTAAAGTCATTAAAGTTACAGAATCTTCTTCGTCTTCCATACTATCTATGTCGCTTGCTAGTGTTATATTTTCTAAGAAATCATTTAATGTATTTTCTGCTGATTGTTCTTCGAATTCTATTGCAACTGTTAAAAATTCCTCTAAGTTTTCTATTCTATTTTCAGCTTCAACTGTATTTTCGTTTTCTAGTGCTTTTGTATATCCTGTTTTATTTAATGTTTCTTTTATTAATTCAGATATTTTTATATTTTCTTTTTCTTGTTTTAATTCTTCTATTGTTTGTATAAATTCTCTAGAATTAGCATACACTCTAGTTAAGCCATATTGTTCTGCATTTTTTATAATCTCATACATTGATTTTCCATTTTGTGTTGCTAATTGTTCAATATTATCTAAGCTTGTTTTTCCTATTCCTCTTTTTGGTTCATTTATTATTCTTCTTAGGCTTAAATTATCATTTGTATTATTTATCAATCTTAAATATGCAATAATATCTTTTATTTCTTTTCTTTCATAGAATTTTAATCCACCTATTATTTTATATGGAATAGATTCTCTTACTAAAATTTCTTCTATTGCACGAGATTGTGTATTCATTCTATATAATATTGTAAAATCTGAATATTTGTAATATTCTTCTCTTCTTAAATGTTCTATTTGCTCTACTATATATCTTGCTTCATCATATTCGTCATTTGCTGAATTAACTATTGGTAAAGCTCCTTCTTCATTTTCCGTCCATAATTTTTTATCATATTTTACTTCATTATTTTTTATTACTGCATTTGCTATATTTAATATATTTCCTGTACATCTATAATTTTGCTCTAATTTAATGATTTTTGTTCCCGGAAAATCTTTTTCGAAATTTAAAATATTAGATATATCTGCTCCTCTAAATGAATATATACCTTGGTCATTATCTCCAACAACTGTTATATTTCCATATCTTGCAGCTATTAAAGATATAAGCATAAATTGTGCTTTGTTTGTGTCTTGGTACTCATCTACTAATACATATTTAAATTTTTCTCCATAATATTCTAGCACATCTGGATTTTCTGTTAAAATTTTAATTGTATAATTTATAATATCATCAAAGTCTAAAGCATTATTTTCCTTCAATTTTTTTTGGTATAAATCATATATATCTGCTATTTTTTCTTTTCTAAAATCTCCATTTGCTCTTACTCTATATGTGCTTGGCTCTAGCATTTCATTTTTTGCATTACTAATCTCTGATAATACAGCTCTATCTGTAAATAATTTATCATCTATTTGTAATTGTTTTAAACAATCCTTTACTACAGTTCTTTGGTCTTGTGTATCAAATATTGCAAAACTTGATTCAAACCCTATTCTATCTATATATCTTCTTAAAATCCTAACACATATACTATGAAAAGTTCCAAGCCACATATCTTTTGCAACTTCGCCTACTAATGTTTCTACTCTTTGTTTCATTTCATTTGCAGCTTTATTTGTAAAAGTAATTGCAAGTATATTCCATGGTTTTACATTTTTTTCTTTTATTAAATATGCTATCTTATGTGTTAATACTTTTGTTTTACCGCTTCCTGCTCCTGCTATTACTAAACATGGTCCATCACAATTTACAACTGCTTCATATTGCTTATCATTTAATCCATCTAATAATTCGTTCATTTTTATGATTATTCCTTTCGATTTTCTCTTTATTTTTCTATATTATCTTCTTTTATTTTGTTTATTAATAAATCTAGGCATCTATCAATTTGTGCTAAACATGCTCTATATGTTTCTAAGTCATATCCCCAAGGATCTTTTATATCTACGTCTATATTATTTGCATCATATTTAACATATTCTTTCATTGTAAATACTTTATCTGCTAAGTCTGGTTTTATTTGTAATACTGAATTCTTGTGTGATTTTGTTGCACATAATATTAAGTCCATCGCTTCAATTTTACTATTTTGTATATTTGTTGCTCTATGAGACTTTATATCTACACCATATTCTTCCATCGCTTCTTCTGCATTTATAGTTGGTCTATCTCCATCTTCTGCAAATATTCCACATGAATACACATTTACATTTTTTAATTTTTCATCTTTTAATTTTTTTTCTAGTAATTTATGTGCCATAGCGCTTCTGCATATATTTCCTGTACAAACAAACATTATATTCAAAACTTATCGCCACCTCTTTTTATCTTTTGGGATTATATCATTTTTTAATATTGTGTTCAATAATTAGAAAAATATTTTAAACGAAAAAAATTAATAACCAATAAAATCCTTAGAACTCCTACTAAAAATTTTATCAGTTATTGATTTTGTATACTAAACAACTTATTGAATATCTAATGGCACATATGTTCCTGTTGCTATACTCCCTACATTATATGTTCCTGCTGGTGAATATGATTCTGCTATTACTTTGAACTTTGAAGCTTCACTTCCTGTTATGCCATCTTTATAAAATATATTTATACTTCCTCCTCCAGAGCCTCCGCCTGCTCCGCCTGCGCGATATTCCTTATCTGCATTGGGTACTTTATATGCCCATGATGAACCGTTTACACTTTTCCCCGCACTTTCAAATACTCCATTTTCTCCTATTTCTATATTTGATGCATATACAATAAGTAATCCTCCTCCTACTGTTCTTCCATCATATGCCGTGCCTAAAAAATTGTTTTCAGTTGTTATATGTCCCTTTCCTCCAATATATAAACTAGCATTATATGGTGCCATTGTCCAATCTCTTGTTGCTGTACCGCCTCCACCGCCTCCTCCTGAGTACGATGTTGCTTGCCCACCTTTTCCTCCTCTACCAACTGCACCTGCTCCAACTTCTCCTGCTCCGCCTGATGCTCCTCCTGCTAATTTTCTTCCTACTCCTTCTGCACCACTTATATTTGGATTTACAATCTGATATGTGCCTATTGGTGTTGCATTTGAATTTGCACCTTCTGCTCCTAACCTTGGTATATATTCATATTCTCCTCCTATTCCATTGTTATCCTGTCCAGCTATACTATTTTTCCATAAATAAACATTTTGTCCCTCTGCTTTTGCTCCATTTCCTGTCATACTTATTGTTCCATTATTAGCTATTTTTCCTGATGCATATACAAGCAATCCTTTTGGACTTCCTCTTTCTTCTGTTCCATATGCGCTTAAAGTTTTTCCTTCCTCTATAGTTAAATTTCCTTTTACTTTTAGTATTATCATATTCTTAGCCTCATTGGTTATTGTTCCAACACCATAATTTATTGTTTCAATATCATAAGCATCTCCATATGCTGTATCTTGTTCTATAACTGTATCTTCTTCCTTTACATATGCATGTATATAATATTGTTCTTCATCAACCATTATTTTATAATAGCCACTTTCTTCTATTATATTCTCTGTTGCATCTAATATACTTTCAGCTATAGCTACACTATATAATGGTATTGGTTGTATTGTTTTATTTTCTTCAAATTCACTTTTTGCAGCAATACATATTTTATCATTAGGATTTATTTCAAAAGATCCACTATATATCTCCCAAGTTTTTCCCCCATTTTTACTATAATAATTTATTAAATTGTCACCTTCTGGATAAACTATTTCCACTTTTTTACTTATTCCATCTAATATTTTATCATCATTAGTTATAATAATATTGGGCTTATCTGTGGCAACTAATGAATATTTTTCCTCATTTTCCACTCCTTTTAACTTTATCTTAAAATTTATTTGTTCTCCTTCTTCTGCTTTTCTATCAAATACTAGCTCCTTTTTTCCTTTACAATAATATTCTTCTTGTTCATTAATTGTAATTTTATCTAATCCACTTTCACATTCTATATTTATTTCTAAATATAGAATGTCATTTTCTTTACACAATAACCTATAATATATTTGTATAGCTTCTCCGTTCCTCTTCAGCTAAAAGTATACTTCTTATTCTTTCTACTAGTGGTCCATTATTTCTGCACATTATATATGTTATACTACCAAATAGCATTAATACTATAACAACTATTATTAATATTATATTTTTCCTGATGTTTTCTCTTTTTATTACGCTCTTATTTGTATTTTTATTCATTTGTTTATTTTCCCCTCTTCATATTTTTACGCAAAAAGAGTAAATGCAAACCACTTATTTTACGTTTTATTAATAAGTAGATTACATTTACTCTTTTAATCTATTTCTTTTTATTATTCTATTATTACTTTCTATCTGTGTGTGTGTGTGTGTGTTACTAAATCAACATTTTTACCATCTTTCATTTGTTTTTCTTCTTTCTTATTTTTTATATAGCTATTATATAGTTTTGTTGTTTATATGTCAATTGAATTTTTCATTTTTGAAAATCTTTTTTGCATTTATCTTATTCTAATTATCTTATTAATACATTAAATTACAGCTAATATCCCTAAAATAAATCCTATTACATTTCCTATACTTGATAATTTTCCTTGATATAATTTATTAGATTCAGGTATTAGCTCTCCTGTTCCTATATATAGCATTGCTCCTGCTGCAAATGCTAAACATATTGATATTACTTCTTTTGTGCTTGTTCCTACTATGGCACCAAAAAACGCACCTATTCCTGTAGTTATTCCTGATAATATTACATATATTATTACTTTGTATGTTTTCATTCCTCCGTTTTTCATTGGTACTGCCATTGATATTCCTTCTGGTATATCATGTAATAAAATAGCTATTGCAAGTGAATATCCTAATTTTATTGATGCTCCAAAGCCCGAACCTATTGCTAAACCTTCAGGAAAATTATGTAATGCTAATCCTATACTTACTATTATTCCTGTTTTTAATAAATTATTATTTTTTCCTATATACTGTTCTGTGTTAAATTTTTTTTGAACTAATATATCACATGCAATCATGGTTATTACTCCTAATAATATCCCTAATATTACTGTTGATAATTTTCCAATTTCCAATGCTTCTGGAACTAAATCAAAACATACTACTGAAAGCATTAATCCTGAAGCAAGAGATAAAATAAAGCTTAAAAATTTTTTTGATGTGGTTTTTAAGCATACTCCTATTATTCCTCCTAAAGTTGTTCCAAATGTTCCAAAAAATAATCCAATTATTGTTGTTCTTATTAAATATTCCAAATAAAAAACCCCTTCATAATAAACTATTATTAGTCTATTATAAAGAAGTGTATTTTATACCAATTTATTTTTACATAAATGCTTATTATATATGATTTTTACTTTTAAACATATTTTCTAATTCACTTATTAAATCTACATCATCATTTTTTATGTATATATCATGAGTATTTTCCACTAAATTTGCTACATCTTGTAATATATATAATTCTTTTTTAGTATTATAATCAAATATTCTTATTTTATTTTGTCTAATATATTGATTTATAAGTGGACTGTTTATATTTTCGTTTATTTCTTTATTATTCAAATCCTTTTACCTCTCGTTTTTTATTTGTATTATAGCATTTTTTAAAATATATTGCAAGATACTTGCGATTTTATGATTATTTCTTCATTTTTTGGAATAATATTGTCGGGTGGTAAAAATGATAGGTAGGATTTTAAAAAATATGAGATTAAGTGCAAAGCTTTCACAAAAAGAATTAGGAAATAAACTTAATTTAGCAGATACTACTATTTCAAGTTATGAAAGAGAAAATAGTCAAGCTGATTTTGAAACAATATCTAAAATAGCTAATATTTGTAATTTTAAAATATTTTTTAAAGACGAAAATGACACTCTTATTTCTCCAGAAGAATTATCTAAAGAAAAAGATTTTTAATATATATATATATAAAGAATAACCAATCTTTTTTCAAGATTAGTTATTCTTTATTTTTTATTCATTATCACCTTTTAATTTTTCTGCTCTTTCTGCTGCAACTAATGAATCTATCATTTCATCTAAGTTGCCATTTAAAAAATCTTCCATTTGATATATGCTTAATCCTATTCTATGGTCTGTTATACGACCTTGTGGATAGTTATATGTTCTTATTTTTTCTGCTCTATCTCCGCTTCCTACTTGACTTTTTCTTTCATTTGCAAGTTCAGAATCTCTTTTTTGTCTTTCTATTTCATATAATCTTGAACGCAACAATTTCATTGCATATTCTCTATTTTGTGTTTGTGAACGTTCTGTTTGACATTCTGCAACTATTCCTGTTGGAACATGTATAAGTCTAACTGCTGAAGAAGTTTTATTTACGTGTTGTCCACCTGCACCAGATGCTCTAAAAACTTCCATTTTTATATCTGCTGGATTTATTTCTATTTCTACATCTTCAACTACTGGAAGTACAGCTACAGTAGATGTAGATGTATGTATTCTTCCACTTGATTCTGTATCTGGAACTCTTTGTACTCTATGTACTCCACTTTCGAATTTTAATCTACTATAGACACCTTTTCCTGTAAGCATAAAAGATATTTCTTTATATCCTCCAAGTCCTGTTTCATTTTCATTTAATACTTCTAATTTCCAATGTTTTCTTTCTGCATACATAGAATACATCCTAAATAAAGTCCCTGCAAAAAGAGCCGCTTCTTCTCCTCCAGCACCTGCTCTTATTTCACATATAATATTTTTGTCATCATCAGGGTCTTTAGGTATTAATAATATTTTTAATTCTTCTTCTACTTTTGGTAACTTTTCTTTTGCTTCAAGCATTTCCATTTCTGCTAAATCTTTTATTTCCTTATCAGAATCATTTAACATTTCCTTTGCTTCTTCTAAGTTTTTTTGTATTGTTTTATATTCTCTATATTTCTCAACTATAGGGGTTAAGTCTGAATGTTCTTTCATTAATTTTTGCCATTCACTTGTTCTTGCTATAACCTCTGGATTACTTATTTGCTCAGTTAATTCAATGTATCTCTTTTCTACATCTTCTAATTTTTGAAACATATTTGTCTCTCCTTATTTTTAATATCTTTAGTATTATACCCTATTTTTATTATTATTTCAACCTATTTTTAATTTTAAGTTCTTGAATTCTGTTGCAAAAATTAAAAATTTATATTTAATATATAAAAAATCTCGCTTCGCGAGACCTTTTCTCTACATCTTAAAGTTTGAATCTAAATTCAAGGTCTCAAAGATGCGTATAGATTTGTTGACGCGAAAATTTACAAAGTAAATTTTCTGTGCAATGTTATTTTTTTATATAATAGGAAAGTAGAACTTTCATATTATATAAAAAAATCAGGCTATTAAATAAGTCTGATTTTTTATAATGTTATATGTTTTTATTCTTCTATAACTTCTATTTTTGTAACAAGTTCTATTCCCGCTGGAGCTGTCTCTAAGATTATTCCTTTTGCCGTAATTTTAATTTTTTGGCCTATTTTTAGATCAGAAATATTAATTTTTTTAGAATCTCGTTCTAATCTGGTTATTGGGGTTATGCCAAAGTCATATTGCACTTTACCATATTTACCTATGTTCTCTACTAAAAGAGTAGTATTTTCTTTATTCTCTCGTATTTCTTTTATAGTTGCTGTCATTGTCCAAGGTTTTTCAGTTATATACTTATATACATAACCTACAATTGATGATTCTGTTTTAAGTAAGTATATAAGTATTGAAAAAATAACAATTAGTATGCATAGTACAATAAATATTGCTGTTTTTAAATGTTTCATATATTATCACATCCTTATATGAATTATATATTGCATTAATTATATTGTCAATGTTGCAAAATTACTTTATTTTTCAGTTTTATTTATATATTCGCTTAAAGCTAATGGCATATATCTTTGACTTCTAATTGCATTTACTCCAAATTTTTTTAATTTTTCAAATGATAATTTCCCTTTTTCATATCTTGTTACTAATTCTATTTTCATAGCTCTTTGTATTTTTAAATTTTCATCTTTATATTTATAAGGAATATTTACTTCTATTACTTTAAATTTATACATAATTGATGAAAATGGTTTGCCAACATATATATAAACAATATCATTAATTTTAATATCTGTACTTTGTTTCCACATTATTGTATTATTTTCTTTTAATGCTTTATCTATATCAAAATACTCTGGATTTGCAGGTACTATCCACTCATTTTTAGCACAATTTTTATTTGTAACTGTATATGAATAACTTTTCTCAATTAAGCTCATTATTTTTTCATCTGTTACAGTACTATTTAATATAATTGTAATCCAACTTTTCTTATTCATATGATATGCAGGATAAAATCCGTCTTGTTTTAGTAAATATTCTATTTCATTTGGCTCTAATTTTATATTAATTATTTCAATTTCGCCGGTAGTGTTTTCACCTAATTTACTTTTATCAATATTCATTATTATTCCATACCATTTTTTACTATCTTTATTTCTAAAAGTAGCATATCCAGGAAACTTTTCCCATTCAAATTCTGGCTCATCTCCATATTTTTCCTTTATTGCTTTTGTTATTCTGTTTGATTGTTCATATAAAAAGTCTTCTCTTATAAAACAATTTTTTCTAATATCTTTTAATACATTTTTAAATTCATCTCTAACTTGTCCTACAAAAGAGCCTGTACTATCTTCTATGCGAAAATTAGTATATTCATCTCCAAAAGTTAAATCATAAACTTTACCTTTAACTATTCCATCATTATTTATTTCAATATCCACTCTAAAAGTATTATTCATAATAGTTTTTGAATATTTGTACAAAGACTTATCTTTTTTAAATCCATATTTAGATATTTTATTAAAATCAATTTTTGTTTTTCTAAATAATTCTTCTTCAATTGTCATTTTTATTCTCCTCTGCAAATTACTAATATGTATTATGATTTATTTTTCTAAATACTAACATAAAGACGAGTAATTTTCAATAAATTACTCGTCTTTTAGAATATTACTCTTTTTATAATTAAATAAATTCCAATTCTTAACCTCTATTAAATTTTTACTTATATATTGTTTTCTAGATAATATGCATAATGTTTCAGCATATTTTTTATATTATCTAAAATATTCTTTTTTGGTATTTCATTTTTTATTATAATATTTGTAGAATATAATAATTTTTCTCCTAATTTTACTTCAATTTTTCCTATTTTTTGATTTTGTACTATTGGTGCTTCTAATTCTTTTTCATATTCTATTGAAACTTCTATATTCTTTACTTCTTCTTTGTTTATTGGTAATTCTTCTATTTCTAATTTTTCCATTTGTAATTCTGGTAGAATTTCTATTCCTTTATTTATTACTATATCATCAAAACTATAATTATTAAATTCTGATATCATTTTTTCTTTTAAATTTATGTATTCATAATTTTTAAATGCATATTCTATTAATTTTACACTATCTTGTGTTCTTATCTTTTTTGTATCTGCTCCTAATACTACACAAATAATTTGATGAGAATTTCTGGTTGTTGATGTAACTAAACATCTTTGTGCATTATTTGTAAATCCTGTTTTTACACCATTTACGCCATCTAAATTTCCTAGTAATTCATTTGTATTTGTTATAGTTCTTGGCACTGAATTTACATTTATTGTGGTTGTTTTTGTATTTACAATATTTGCAAATTTTGTATTTTGTAATGCATAATCTGTAATTAATGCAAGTTCATATGCTGTAGTATAGTGAGTATCTGAATCTAGTCCATGTGGTGTTACAAAATGAGTATTTTTTAAGTTTAATTCTTCTGCTTTTTTATTCATTAAGTCTGCAAAACCCTCTATACTACCTCCAACATACTCTGCAAGCGCAACCGCAGCATCATTTCCCGAGCGTAACATTAATCCATATAGTAAATCATTTACTGTAATTTTATCATTTGTATTTATTTTGAGTCTTGATCCTCCTGTATTTGCTGCTTTTTTAGATATTGTTACTGTATCTGTTAAATTCGCATTTTCTAATACTACAATTGATGTCATTATTTTTGTTGTAGATGCCATTGCTCTTTTAGTATTTTCTTCTTTTCCCCATAGTACCGTTTTTGATGTTCTATCATATATAATTGCAGCTCTTGAATTTATTTTTAATTCTTTTGTTGGTGTCGTAGACGCTTCTAAAACTTCTTGTATATTCTCTTTATCTATTATTTCATCTTCATCATCTGCAAAAACTATTATGTTTATATTAACTAAAAGTATAACAATAATTAGCATTATAGAAATTTTTTTCATAATTAATTTCATTCCTTTCAAAATGTATAATTAATTATATTTATTTTCTTTGTTTTAATGCTAATTTGTTTGTAAAAGTTTTTGTATAATTTAACAGTTTTTTAAGTGCCAAAAAATTTTGCACACCTTTAATATATTAATAAATTGTAAATTCCAAAAATATTTGCTAGACAAATAGACTATAGCAGTATATTATTTAATATATTATGTAAGAATAAGGAGGAAAAATATGAATGTCGGAACAAAAATAAGTGAATTAAGACGAAGTTTAAAACTATCGCAAGAGCAGTTAGCAGAAAAATTAAATGTTACTAGACAAACAATTTCTAATTGGGAATTAGGACAGACTACACCAGATATATTACAAGCAAAGGAAATCTCGAAAATTTTTAATGTTAGTTTAGATGAATTACTTGACAATGATTTGAAAAATATTATAGTAGAAAAAATTAACAACACAGAAAAATCAACTACTAAAATCATAAAAATATTTAAAATTTTAAGTATCTCAATTATATTTTTTCTTATTGTAATTATTTTAATAAATATACCTTTTATTATTAAACAAAATGTAAAAGGAAATGAATATTTTGAAGAAGCTCAATCTCAATCCCAAAATTTTTATACTCATTCTTATCCTATAATATCTTCAGGTACAATTACAGCAGATGGTTTTATTGCTACTCGTTTAACTGTATCAAGTGAATATCAAAATATAAATTTTAATTGGAAATGTGTCTCAAAAGATAATGCAAATAGTTCAGCTAAATTTAAGTTATCAATAACAGGAAACGAAAAAAATTATACTATTTATCTTCCTATTTCAGATGTTTTTGAAGAATATAAAAAATCATATGAAATAGGACCTCTTGAAGAAGGAACATATGATATATTTATTACACCTGACTTAGACACTACTGGAACTTATGATTATGAATATCAAATTATTTCTTATTGACGAACAAATCTCGCTTCGCGAGACCTTTTCTCTACATCTTAAAGTTTGCTATCTAAATTCAAGGTCTCAAAGAAGCGTAAAGATTTGTTGACGCGAAAATTTACAAAGTAAATTTTCTGTGCAATGTTATTTTTTGATATAATAGGAAAGTAGAACTTTCCTATTATATCAAAAAATCGAGAATTAATTAGTATTATAACTATACTAGTCAATTCTCGATTTCGTGCTTAACAATATTCTTTTACTTTTACATTATTTGTTTGATTTTTTTTTCGGTATTATAGAACTTATTAATAATATTCCTGCTATAGCAGATAATATTACACTTTTTGCATTATATGAAATGCTCCCTTGAAGAAGTATGCTAAATATGCTTATCATTATGTTGACTGCATTTACACATATCATAATTAAACATATTGCTATAATGCTTCTTATTGTTTCCTTTTTGCTTAGACCATTTTTGCTTTCTATTATAACCCTTCCGATGTACCAAACTGCTGCTAAGGCTGTAACAAAGATTACATAAAAATCTCCTGTAAAATTACCACATTCCCGTATTTCCATCATATTGTCTTCCTCCTTATTTTGAAGAATATTGTTAAGTTTCTAAAAGAGTGTCTCTACACTTGTATATATTATACCACATTTTGCATAAAATTTCAAAACAACCAGCAACGCTGGTTGTTTTGGTTTTAATTATTCAACAACTTTTTATTTCTTTTTGAAATACCAAATGCATCTGTAAGGATATTAAGATAGCTATTGCTATTGATGTAATCCAACAGCCTATCTTTAATACTATACTGAATGATTCTCCATACATTATATTCGAAAATATAACATATAGTATTAGGAACACATTAACTGCGAAACATTTGCCTGCAAAAATTTCACATACTAATTTGTTCTCAAAGAAAAAGTTTCTCCATCTGATCTCTGTCTTCCCATATTTTTCTCTGTAATCTAGTATATCAAGAATTACAGATGATGGAAGAAAGATAGTTACTGCTAATACTGAGCCTACTAAACTCCCCCACAGTAGTATCTTTATTAGTATCGCAACTACCATTGTAGCTACAAATACTACTTTAATCCACCGTGTTTCCTCTTTGATGTTTACTAACACATCTTGAATTCTTTCTGAAATTGTCTCGTTCATTCTTTTACCTCCATTTAAAAAGTTATTGAATTTTTTACATCTGCATTTGCAGTTACATATATTATAACATATTTTACATAAAATTAAAATAGTATGCATTTATGATACATACTATTTTAATTTTAGTCTAGTAAAAAAAAATTTCATAATTTTTCTTAAAAAGGCATTAAAGCACACTTTACATCACTGTATGTTGCATTTCCGTTTTCATCTATAGAAAAAGCTATAAGTAACATTATATAATTATCTGATGATGTTACTTTAAATTGATATTCTCCACTTCCTAAGAAAGTAGAACTTTCCTATTATATTAAAAAATAAACTATATTTATCTAATTAATTTTTGTAATTATAAGTAATTCGTCGGAATTAATGGAATATTCTGCATTTGTACTTTCTGGTAATTCTCCATTATATGCAACCCAATATTGCGAATTTTGGTAATTCCAAATTCCAGTTTTTTCATAAGTCTTATATGTAATTGTTTTATTTTCTTGAGTTGAAAATTTATCTCTTGTATTATCTTTAACAATATGAATTTTATCATTCAATGCTTCATATAAAACATCTGTTATTATAATATCTCCTTCGTCAGTAGTTTGTACAACTCTAATAAAAGCATTTTTTTTATTACTATATTTATCCATAAATTCACTATATAAGCTATTATCATAAATATTTGTATCTATTACAAGGCAATTATCTTTTTGTGCTTGTTCTTTAGAATAGTTTCCAACTAGGGTTCTAATATCTTGATAATCATTTACAATACTAAGATTGTAAATATCATTTATATCTTTAATTCCATTTTTATATTCAATTCTATAATTTTCTTCTAATGCTGATATTCCTTGCCCTGGAGTAATAGGAAAATATTTATTATAATTCATTATGAATCCAACTATTTTATTATTTTCATCTTTAAATCTTATAGAATATCCTCCAAAATTATGATCCCATTCTAGATAAACATACTCGTAATGTTTTTCAGGAAAGTTCTTTTTTAGGTAATTTGAAGCAGAAATTATTGCTATTTGTTTTGGAATTATACCACTAACCCACAAACCTAAAATAATTACTAGAATTATAGTTATTACTCCTATAATAATTCTTTTTTTATACATACTTACCTCCAAATTTACCAATTTATTTTTAAGTATTATATTTCTATATTATAATATAATAGTTGCTATCTTTTTTGCTCTCCTCTAAATTGTTCATTTATTGCTTCTTCTGCTTCATCAATTCTTTCGTCTATTGTATTGCCTTCTGTTTTTTCGTATTCTTCTACAAAAGCTTCATATGATACTTTACATCTTGCAGCAGCTTTTTCTAATAATATTCTTATTGAGTTTTCATCATTATATGGGTTATCATCTATATTTTCTAATTGTGTTTCATCATTTTCTTCTAATTCTTGTTCTGCTCTTTCTATATTATCTTGGACAGATGAATTTGTTTTCTTTTCTATATATTCTCTTGTTTCTAAAGATGTCTTTTTTTGATTTGTATTTTCTAAATTGACTGGTACACTTGTATATTGGTTGGTTGCTCTATCTCTTCTATAATAATTTACTTCTGGTGTTCCATAATCTCCAATACTTATTGTAAAACCTTCATCTCCTTTTTCTTCATTTGTTCCATTTTCTATTTTTAGCATTGTAAGAGCTGTGTCTTTTGTAACTGTACTTCCATCTTGGTTTACTTCTACTATTTCTTTATATGGATTTGTTCCTTCTGTCTGTTTTATTGATTCAATATCTACTTCCTCTCCTTGTGCATTTATTCCATAAACTTCAAATTTTGTAGAGTCTACTCTTCTTATTCTTACACTTTCTATATTTTTCTCTTGAATTTCAGGAATTAATTGTGCTATAGTTTTTGTTTTTGTTATTTTTTTATTCATATCTATTATAATATCTTTACTGTTTTCTTCTCTTGTATTTTTTTCTTCCTCTTCATGTTCTTTCATATCTTCTTGTTTTTTATTTTCTAATTCTTCTAGTTTATTTAATGATACTGGTGTTATATCTCTTAATTGTAGTAATAATTCTTTTTCATTTATTAAATTTTTATATTCTGGTAATATTGTTATTTCATTTTCAGAATTGACTTGTGCTATTTTTCCATCTTGAGTATAAAATTCTAATATTTCTTTTCCTTCTTTTTCTTTTTTTACTAAATATAATTCTTTTTGTTGTTCGTTCTTCTTATTGGCATCATTTTTTGATAAGGTTATTCTTCCATAACACAAAACATCTTGTATACTTTCTTCTTGTATATTTAATTCATTCTTTAATTCTCTCATTCTATCTATTGTTTTTTCCATATATCTTTCCTCTCAATAACTTAATATATATTGAGACTGCTAAGTTTTATCTTGCAGTCTCAAATGTTAGTTTATGTTAAATGCTAATTCAAATTGGGTTCCTTCTTTTAATTGTACTATAAATGTTTTTTGTACTGGATTTAAGTTTCCTGCTTCATCTTTAAAAATTATTTCATAGGTGTATAGTTCTCCTTCTGTACTAAATGCACCATGTTCAATTTGTGTTCTATTACCAATTGTTTGTTTTATATAATTTTCAAATGTTAATTCTGTTTTGAAATAATTATTCTTAAAGTCTTCTGATAACAAAGAATATGCAAAATTATAATTTCCATCTCTTATAGCACCGAGTAAATTTATCTATACAAAATGCTACTTTATTTTGTTCATTAGATGAATTATACTTTTCTGTATATTCTGGCAAATCTACTGTATATGTGTCTAATAATAATGAATATTTTAAAATTGATGTCTCTCTAAATATATAGTAATTATTCGCAGAATCTATACAAACATATTGTTTGTTGTCTCCATATTTTCCAATTTGATATTTAGATAAAGTTAAATTCTTTATTTTTTCAATATTACTATTTATATAACTTTGGTAGTTTTCGAAACTTCCAAATCTTTTCTTAGCATATTCTGAATCTAATCTTTCATATGCTGATTTTACATCTTCTTGTACAAGAGTAATATAGTCATTAAAATATCTTTTTACTATATATTCATTAGTAATACTATTATATTTAAATTTATTATTTTCATTTTCTTGTATCGCTTTTTCTGATACTAAATTTATTATTTCATCATTAGTTTTGTTTTCAATAATACCTTCTGGTAGTATTTCAAATGTCATATTTTCTGAGTCTACTTTTATTCCTAATTTTATATCTTTCCCATCCAATTTTGCTTCTATTATATAGACATTTATTCCCACTGCTTTTTCAACATAACTTATATCTGTTATTCTTGGTGAATATGATGTATATCTTTTTCCTTCTTGTATTAATTTAGATTGTGTCAAATATTCAGAAAAACTTGATTCTTTACTAATCATATCATTTAATACTTTTATTCCTTCTTGTTGTTGCTGTTGTTTTATATTTTGTAAAACTTCTTCACTTTCTACCTGAAACATAATCATTTTATCCCCATTTAATTCTTCTATATATGAAAAGTAAGAATTAAAAATCTTTTCTACTGCAAAATATAAATTAGCATTTGTTATCTTAGATAATTTTGTTTGTATTTCATATCCACTTGTATCTTGTTCAAAAACACTATTATTGTTAAAGTCTGTTTCTTTAATTTTGCCTTTTAGTATTACTATTACTACTATAATGCTAATTATTAGGATAATCATCATTACAACTAATATTCTTTGCATTATTTTCAATGTATTACCTCCCTATTAAATTTCTGGTGCTCTTAATATTTTTCTAATATTACCTACTGGATTTCCTGACGTTGATGGTGCTGGATTTTGTATTGACCAGTTTCCTCCACAATTATATACTAATGGTCTACCATTATTTAACTCACCAGCATAAATTTCTACGTGACTACTGTAAACTAAAATATCTCCTGCCTGTGCTTGATTTATAGATGAAATTTCTTCCCATCCCCATGGATTTTGTTTAAATACAGATGATGTTGCTTGATGTCCTTCAAATTGTGTATAACCTGCTCTATACAATACCCAAGAAACAAATGAACTACAGTCTACAGTTTTTCCAATTAATAATCCATTAGGAATAGTTAATCCAACTTGGTCATATTTATAACCATTTAACTCTAAGTATTTATGTGCTGCTTTTGCTTCTTCGATAATTGTTCCTCCATTACCATTTCCATATTGGTCATATTGCATTAATTCATTTTTTATTTCATTTGTTGTATAAAAATTGTGTGAATTTGCATTGTTTGTATTATTAGTATCATTAAATAAGAACTCTAATGTACTCCACCATGAACCTGAAGCTGCAGCTGCTGGTGTACAAAAATATACTGCACCACCTGTAGTATCTCCATTTTGTGATACTTCGTCTATAGCTGCATATGTTGTTTCTGTAGGCGTAACATTTTTATATGCTTTTGTGGTTACTGTTTCAAACTGACCTACAGCGTTTAGAACTCCATCTATGCTATTAGGAAACTTTGAACATAAAACTCTATTTAGTATTACACTTACAACATATTCTTGTTGTTCTTGTGTTCCATTTCCTCTTTCTGCATATACTACTTTAGCTAAAAACTCACGCTCTTTTTCCGTAAAATTAATAGTTCCATATCCTATAGATAATCCACCTGAACCATCTATAAATTCATATGGATTAAATATACTTAAATCTAAGTCAAATGTACCATACCCATCTTTATAAATTTGTAAAGTATATTTTATATATTCTGCTTGTATTTGTGTAAAATAATTTCTTTTTAATAAGCCTATTAACCAATCTTCTTGAATTAATATACTCATTATAGGTCTATCTGTTGCAGTTTTACTTCCTACCAAATAATATGCTACAACTTGTCCATTTGGGTCATATTTTACGCCTTCCGAATATTGACCACTCGCATTTTTCCATAGTCCCATAAATTCTTCTGTTAGTATAGTATTTTGTGTATCTCCTGATTTTGCCCATTCAAATTTATCTATTTCTGTATTAATTACTAATTTTTGATTAGTCTTCCATGATCCTGCTCCTGATGGTTCTGACTCATTCTCTGGATAATCAGTTGTCTCACTAACTGTAATTTTTTGTGTACATTCATATTTAGTTGTTTGTTCTAACATCCAAGTTTTTGCATATGTTACATTTCCTGTTATTTGGTCTGTTAATTCCGTGTTTGTCCAAGTATCTTCTCCATCATCTGGTCCAGATGTTGAATATGTATCATCTTCATTTTTAGTTTTTGTATATTCATCATATGTATGAGTATATTGGTCTGTTTTTACTGTATAAGAATCAAATATTGTATATTCTATATTTCCTTTTTGTGCTAAATCTGCAACTGCTTTTACATAATTACCATTTGAAGTTGATTGTAAGAGATTTATTAAAAAATTAAAAGGCATTCCGTATTGTGCTATTACTTCTCTATATGGTATTTTAACCTCTGTATATGTTTCTGTTTCATTATATATTTGTGGTCTTACAATACATAAATTCCAGTTAGAATCTAACGAATAATAATCCATTAATACTGCTTTTTGGGATGAATCTCCTCCATCTTCTGCATTTAGTGTAGCTAAAAAATTATTATATCCCATATATGCTAAAGCCCTTATCGGTGGTTCTATTATACCCTCATCTACACTGTAATCTATTGTATTTAAATCTGGTGTTGCTCTTAGAATTTTTATTATACCTGTTCCTAAACTTGTTAAATTTGTTCCATCATCAAATACAATTGGTATAGTTGGTAATTCTGCACAAACTGATGAGATAAGCATATCACACAAATATTCTTGTGCTACTTGTTCATCTGTTCCAAGTCCTAAATCTGTATAATCTATATGATATTCTTCTAACACACTATTTATTGTTTCTATTGCTTTATCTTTATGTATTATTATTTCTTTTTCTCCAATGGTACAATAATCTACAGTTAAATTGGTTGTTAGTTCTCCCATTTTATCAGATGTAATTTTGTCTATAAGCCATTGTGCCGCTGCTAATATTGCTCCTACTATAAGACATACAATTACAACTATTAATATATATGGTAAGACAGCAGCTATTATTGCCATAAGTTTCTTCGTAATCGCATTTTTTGCTTTATTTTTTGCTGTATCTTTTAGTTCATCTTTTGCCTTTTCTCCTAAAGATTTATCATTTTGGCCATCTTCATTCATTTTTTTGCTATCATCCCTTTCTTGCTAAAATTTTATCGACATTATTTATACAAATTTTAAATATTAATAGTTAATTTTATTATATCTTTATATTCTTCTTTATTTTGTAATTGTATGTATTCATCATAATCTTTTATAATATCTTCAAATACAAGTTTTGTTATTCTTACATCTGTTGAATATCTTTTGTTAAATTTTAATTGTATTTTCTTATTTTTATTATTTTCTATTACTAATTCTGTAGGAGCTATTTCATATATGAATCCATTATATCTTCCTTCATTGTCGCTTTCTAAATATACTGTACCTGTATTTCTTGCTGAATCAAGTAATATATTTTTATTAGATTCATTAATAATTTCAAAATTATATATTTCATTTTCATAAAATATATCTTTTGATTCTATTTTTATTGTTATATCATTTTGAGAAGTCTCTTTATTTATTATTTTTTTACCTATATAGCTATTTATATTAAGTTTTTGTGTATTATTTTTTTGTACAACTGTATAATAATCTTCTATTTTTTGGTTTGAACTAACTTTTCCTGTTGAAAGTAAATCTGATTGTATTGTTACTTTATATGTATAGTTTGTATTTTCTGTTAGCCAACTTTGGATATAGTATTTTTTTTGAGTTTCAAAAACTTTATCTACATATATTTTTTTAAAATTATTTATACTATTAGAAAATACAACTTCTTTACATTCTTCTGTTAATAAATTATATGCTTGTTCTATTTGTCCCAAATTACAATAATTAATAAAAGACTCTATAACTTGCTCATTTTCTTTTTGTGTCTTTTCTTCTACATTTCCACCAGAAATAGTGGTTTCCTCAGGTTTATATACATTACTTTGTACAACCTTATTTTGCAGAATTTTTCCTTCTTCTTCATGTTGTTTTTTTGCTTGGATATTAAGCAGTCTTGTTATAAGAAAAATGAGGACAATAGCTATAATTCCTCCTAGTATCTTATATCTACTGCTAAATAATTCTCTTCTTAAGTTACTATTTTTAATTATCATACTATTATCCTCCTAGTTGCATTTTTATAAGTTTCTATATTTTTCATAACCTGTAAATATTTTATCTACAACTTGTTCTTTCTGTTCTTTATCTTTAATATTACCAAGCAATCCTGAAATTCTATTCTTTTCTTTTGCTTTTACTTTATCATCTACGTATGCTTTTGAATCTATCATGCTACTAGTTTGTACAATGTTTTGTACTTCTTCTCTTGAAAACATTTTATTTCCTTCTCCGTCTTTTTCTTGTTCTAGTCTTAAAGCTTTCTTAATTGTATTATTGTCTGTTATTCCTGCTTGTCTATAGCTTTTAAATGCTTCTTTAGTCTCTTTTTTAGTCATATTTTTTAGTTCATCAGTTGTTTTTATTTCACGTCTATAGAATTGGTCAAATTCTTCACTCTTTAAAAATTCATTATCTGCTCTTGCATTTTGTGCATCTTGTACACTTCCATATCGTGCATTATCTAATGCAGTTCTTACACTTCTTGCTTGTGCTACTCTACCTACTGTTCCTTCAAAAGCTCTTCCACCTAAAGTTGCTCCTCCTGTAAATGCTGCAGCTGCTGCTCCTAATGTCTTTTCTGGGTCACCAGATGTTGCTGTTGCTGCTCCTACAACTAATGCTGCTGCTCCACCTAAAGCTACTTTTGGTGCTGCTTTTGCTACTCCCCTTGCTACACTGTATGCTGCTGCACCTGCAACCGGTGCATATTTTCTTATAGTTCCTTTTGCTGCTGTATAGCTCTTTCCTAATGCTATATTTGCATTATGTGGCATTGCTTTTATTCCGTCTCCGGCTCTTCTTGCAGCATTTCCGACTCTTCTTGCAGCATTTGCATAAGTTTCTGCATGTCCTAAACCTTTTACTCCTTTAATTATTTTTTTACGACCATCATTTGCACTAGACAAAACTTTTGCTCCAGCTGCTCCAACATTTTTGAATCCTTGACCAAGTATACCTTCTTTACCAAAAAATCCTTGTGGTTCATTTTCTTTAGTTGGATTATTTGATGTTGATTGAGTATTATTTGATGTTGATTGAGTATTGTTTGATGTTGATTGCGTATTATCTGATTCTTGTTCTGGTTCAGGAATTCTTTGTGGATCTCTTAATCTTTCAATAGCTGCTCTTGATTCATCTGCTATTGGGCTTCCATCTACATTTATACTAGGTTCTTCATTTGTATATGATGCATCATTATTATTTCCATATTCTGGTTTATCATCATCATATAATCTGTTTTTATCTATGCTTGAATTTTGATCTGAGTTATCATTTGTATTTTGTCTTTCTTGTGATTCGTTTGAAGTATTTCCTTGTTCTTGAGAAGTATCTCTATTATTACTATCTCTTTCTTGAATTCTAGTATCTGTTTGTGGGTTTTTATTATCATATTGACTTTGTGTTCCTTCTGAACTTGGTGCTTCTATTCCTTTTGCATCTTTTGTATCAAATGCATTAAATCCATGATTTGCATCAGTATCTCTTCCTGTTCTTTGTGGAGTTTTAGATGTTCTTATCTTACCATTTCCTCCGCTTCCACCAGTAGCAGATAGCACTTTCTTAGATTCACCTTTTAACATAGATGTTGCCATAGCAGTTATTCCTGCTGCACCTGCAACTGAAGCTATTCCTCCACCGCTTTGTCCTGCTTTATTAAATCCAAACATTTGCTTTAACATTTTTTCTGCACCTACCATAAATCCAAAACATACAACTGCATATAATGGATTTTGAGTTGCTAAATCTGCTGCAGAACCTAATAATATTTTATATATTAATAAGTGTAATGGTTGTATTAATGCATTAAAAGTATATTCTTTTAGCCACATGTTAAATGCTTGTGCTGAACCATCTGATACCTTATCTATTGGATATGTAAATGCTACAAATGGTGCTAATACTGTTAAAAATGCTAAACTTACAACCCTTTTTAAATATGTCCATGTAAACTTAAATGTAAATACTAATAACATAATATATAATGCTAAATATGCTACTTTCTCCATGAAATCATTATGTTGTATCATAAATCTAACATATCCAATTAAGTTAGTAGAAAACTCATAATCTTGGTCTCCACCAGTTACAACTACATGTATTGAACCTGCGATATCATCTCCTCCACCAAGCATATCTATTGCATAATTAGTCATTGTCATTATAAATGCCATTATATAATGCAAAATAAATACTAATATCATAGCCACTAACCAATCAAATAACATTTTTTTGTATTTTGCTTTATCTGCAGCAACACTTGTTAATAATATTCTAATTCCTAAATATATAAGTACAGATAATAAAGCTACTACAGATATTATTCTTAGGCCTGAATACCATGAAGATATTGTTGGTTGAAGTTGAGCTGCTATATTTCTATCTTCTGATGAAGATATTCCAGTACTTTCAGGATTTATAAAATTTGCATTTAATGCTGGAACTTTATTAGAAAATATTTCTTCTGGAGAATACTTTATTACTGGTATATTTACTTTGTCTAGACCACCAAACTTTGCATCTATTTTTGACCCATCTACATTTACTGTTACTCCACTGTCATTTGGAATATTAGGGTCACCTATATCCTTCATAAAATTGTCTGTTTCTCCAAGCATTGTCCATTCTAATAAATGTTGTCCTCCATCTACAATTACTGTTATCAATGCGAAAAGCGGTTGAAATAAATCTCCCCCAAGATCTGCTTGAACAGGTGTAGGAATAGAAAAGTTAAGTAATATTACAGTTATTATCGCTATTAATATCTTTTGTACTCTGTTTTTCTTCATGAATACTTTCATGTTTTCCCCTTTCTATTGCAATGATTGCCTTTTTTTAGCATTAACTAAATTGTTTAAGTTTGTTTCAACAAATTCAAATTCTTTTGCCGTAGGTGTTATTTGAAGAATTGCCGTATCTTGTCCAACTTTTAATAATCCTTCTCCTTTTAAGCAAGTTACTAAGAATCCTGCTTCACCTTCACTTAGTTTAAATACTTCTTTTAAATATGCTATTTCAGATTTATCTTGTGCTAAAAATAGTTTAGTATCTGAAGATGTTAATACTGCTTGTGCTTCTGGTTTTTCATAGAAGTCTTGAAATCTTTGTGATATAATTGCAAGTGATACATTTCTTTTCCTTGCACGTCTTGCCATTGTATTTAAGAAATCTACAGCTTCTGGATATGGTAACAACATCCATGCTTCGTCAACTATAACTCTTTTTTTCTTAGCTTTTGACCTATCTTCACTATTTTTCTTAACATATTTCTCCCAAATCCAAGAAAGTAATATTTGTTGTGCAAGTGGTCTTGCAAATCTTTCTTCTAGTTGAGATATGTCTAAGTTTATAAATGGTGCTCCATCTAACAAGTCAAATGTTGATTGTCCATCAAAATATGCCATTTGACCATCATATTCTCTTATGTATTGTTTCATAACTTTTAATAAGTAACTATAATGGAAATTATAGTCTTGGTTAGTATTTTCTTTTGCTTTTTTCTCTATTCTTTTATACCAACTTCCTATTGTAGGCATTTGTTTTTTTCTTCTTGCTAACATATTTCCATTTTCAAAATCAGCTACTGCTTCAAATAAGCTTTCTGGTGCTGATGTTATTTTTGCACTTTGATATTCTTCTGCTACTGCTTCTGCAATAATTTGTTTTGTAAGTTCATTTACTTCTGTACTTCTTGTACTTCCTCTTGCCATTGTAAGTAATGCTTGTGTTACGTCTTCTACTTTGTTTTCTACATTTAATACTGCTCTTTCTTTTCCTGTTATTTCATCTTTTATTATTTCTGTTTCAATATCAAATAAGTTTATTACTGTTTTTGAATTTGGTGATAATACTACATTTATTCCACCTAAAGATTCAGCAACTATTGTATACTCACCTTCTGCATCTAGTGCTAAACTTTCTATTCCCATAAGCACTGCTGATCTTGATATTAGTGTTTTCATTGTAACTGATTTTCCAGCTCCAGATTTAGCAAATATAACCATGTTATAGTTTGTTAATGAAGAGTGGAAATTATCGAAAAGTATTGGTACTCCAGTTTGTTTATTAAATCCTAGTGGAACACCTGTTGAATGTCCAACCTCTGATGTTGTAAATGGAAATACTGTTCCCATTGAACGTCTATCAAATGTATGTATTTTTTTCATTTTATTATCCATTAATGGTAAATTAGATTTAAAGCCTTCTTCTTGCATTCCCCATGCACTTTTTATATTTACTAATGATTTTGACATTTCTGTTGCAAGTAAACTTGTATATTTGTCTAAATCATCTAAATTATATGCAAAAAGTGTTGATATTATTGATGCTTCAAATAATTTATTAAAACCTGCTGCTATTTCATCTCTTAATTGTTCTGCTTCATATCTCTTTTGTCCTACTGTACTTTGTCTATTTATATTTCCTCTGTCTGCTGCAACAATTCTTTCTGTTTCCAATTGGTTTATTACTCTGTTTAATTCATTTTGAGATTTTGCTTCAGGTACTGGATTTATATATATAGATGTGTTTATATCTCCAAACATATATAAATCTCTAAATAATTCTGGAAATATTGCCATTCTTGGCAATGCTGATACGAAGAAACTTCTAGCATATCTCTTTGTGTTAGATACAATTTCTAGATGGTCTATATTTGATGCATCTATTCCAGCTGGTGCAATTAATTCTTTTATAGTTTTCTTTTTTAAGATTTTATATTCTTCAGGTTGGTTATTTTGTACTTGTAGCTCTTCTTGTTTTTGATTTTGTTTCTTTTTGTTCCACATTCTCTTTACCTCCCTTATCTTTTGTTTGTGTCTTTTTAGCTTTAGTTGTTGATTTTGGTTTAGCTTCTTTTTTTACTTTTGTTGTAGTTTTTCTAGCTCTTTTTGGTTTTTCTTCAACTTCTGGTATTGTTTCTTCTATTTCTTCATTTTCTAATTCTTCATCTATTATTTCTTCATCATTTTCATCTTCGTTTTCTATTAATTCTTGTGCCATTTCGGCTGTTTCTCTTCCTATGTAATCTGCATTTTGATTTAAAATTATTTCTGCTCTTTGTCTTATTAATTCTGCAAATCTTGCTTCTTTTTCTTCAACTTCTCTTTGTTTTTTGCTTCTTGCTTGTAAAACTTTTTCGTTTACCAAGTCTAATGCTTTTCTTTCTATATTTTCATCTAATTGACGCATTTTTTTGTCTAATACATCTGGTGCGGTTGTATACAATTCATCATATCCAGAACGTAATGCTTTATCTATAGAAAATACTTCTGAATCATCTCTATTATATGCTACATATAATAGATCTACTAATTCATTAGAATCCATTATTCTACCAGAAACTTCACATCCTGATAATGCTGTTATTAATGATTGTGCTTTTGTATATAATTCCGAAAACGCTAAGTTTCTTATTTCTTCTTTATCGAAATCTCCATTTCCTACTTCTTCTGAATAATAAGGAATTATTATATAATATTTTTTATTTAAAACATTTTTATTTAAACTCATTCTTTCTGTATTTTGTATAATATCTTTTCCATATTCATAAAGATTCGTCTGTTTTGTTAGCTCATAAAATTCTTTTTCTAATTCTTCTCTTGAATAATTTCCTGAATTTAATTTTTTTGTATATTCATTTCTTTTTTGATTTAATTGCATTTCTATTTCTTGTATTTTTTTTCTATAATTTTCTATACTATCATTAAGGTTTACTGTTCTTGTTTGTATGTATATTTGTATTGGATATCTTAATGTATTTAAGAATTGTAAAAATCCTTCTTCTACAGATATTTTTTCGTTTTCTGACATTAAGTCGTAGTTTACACCTTGACATTCTATTGCCATAAGATATCTATTTCCATTTTTTTGTACTATCATATTATCTTCTACTCTATCAAACTCCATAAATTTGAATATAGATTCTTTTGTGTATTCTTTTGCTATCTTTTTTGCATCACTTTCAATTTTCTTTTCTTCTTTTTCTGGAGCTTGTTGTATTTTGTTTTGTTTAGATTTTAATATGAAAAATATTATTAAAAATACAACTAATAAAGCAAACATTACTATTAGCATAATAGTTAATAGATTTGTTAATTCCTCTGGACTATTCATCTTTTGTTTCCCCCTCACCATAAACATATATTTTATGTTTTGCTAATTTGAATTTTATAGCTCTCACTATTACATCATCTATGTTTTCTCCGACCTACTTTTTTGGTAAACTTAAAGCTTCCAATGTTCGGTACTTTAAATGTTCCTATTGCAAACCCTATAAGTCCAAATATTCCTATTATTAACATTCCTATAAGTTTCATTGAAAAAGCTGCTAATAATAAATAAAATATAAATCCTATTATTGCACCTATAGCAGTATATATAATTGATCTTCCTGTAAAAATAAATAAAATTCTTCCTTCGTCTTTAACATTTCTGGGTATATTATATGGTCCCATAATTTCCTCCTTAGAAATATAATTACACTTAGTATAATTATATCAAAAAAGAGTATAAATTGTAACTATTTGCGAGAAAAAATTATATTTTTAATAAAAATGTAATATATATGTAATATTATGTTGTATTTTCTACTATAAGTAACAAATCTCGCTTCGCGAGACCTTCTCTCTACATCTTAAAGTTTGCTATCTAAATTCAAGGTCTCAAAGAAGCGTAAAGATTTGTTGACGCGAAAATTTACA
>CANRGE010000029.1 GCA_947630065.1 uncultured Clostridia bacterium | reverse complement strand
AACATATTAATATTATATCACCACACTTATATCAGGTTTTTAATAAAAAACGGAAATTCAAATAAAAATTTGCGAATATATAAAAAAGGTATAAATAATATGGACTTTTAGAGAAAAAAGTTATAAAATATATACTAAATTTATACATAATATTTGTGGAGGTTATAATGAATAAATATAGAACAAAAACTTTAGGAGAATTAAATATAACAAATGTAGGGGAAGAAGTAAAACTTTCAGGTTGGATTCAAAAAATAAGAAACTTGGGAGCTATGATATTCATAGATTTGCGTGATGAATTTGGAATAACTCAAATTGTTATAGAAAACAAAGAACAATTTATAGATATAATGCAAGATTTAACAACTGAAAGTTGCATAATGGTAGATGGAGAAGTTGTCGAAAGAGCTAATAAAAATTTAAAAATACCTACAGGTGAAATAGAAGTTAAAGCAAAGAAAATAGAAATTTTAGGAAAATGTAAAAATGTATTACCATTTGAAGTTAATTCATTAGAGCAAAATAATGTAAGAGAGGATTTACGTTTAGAATATAGATTTTTAGACTTAAGAAATGAACACTTACATAATAATATATTATTACGTTCTAAAATAATAAAAGAATTAAGATTAAGAATGGATGAATTAGGATTTACAGAAATACAAACACCAATACTTGCAAATTCTTCTCCAGAAGGAGCAAGAGATTTTTTAGTACCAAGTAGATTACATCCAGGAGAATTTTATGCATTACCACAAGCACCGCAGCAATTCAAACAATTGCTAATGGTATCAGGATTTAATAAATATTATCAAATAGCACCATGTTTTAGAGACGAAGACCCTAGAGCAGATAGAGCACCAGGAGAATTTTATCAATTAGATTTTGAAATGAGTTTTGCAACACAAGAAGATGTGTTAGAAGTAATAGAAAAAGTAATACCACCAGTATTTAGTAAATTCACAAATTGGACTGTTGACCAAGCACCATTTGTAAAAATACCATATAGAGAGGCAATGGAAAAATACGGTATAGATAAACCAGATTTAAGAAATCCATTAATAATAAATGATGCAACTAAACTATTTGAAAATACTGAATTTAATGCATTTAAAGATAAAACAATAAAAGTAATAGCTGTACCAAATATGGGAGAGCAACCAAGAAAATTTTTCGATAATATGTCAGAATACGCACAAGAAGAATTAGGAGCAAAAGGTTTAGCATGGGTTAAAATTTCAGAGGATAATACATTAACAGGTGGAATATCTAAATTTATAGATGAAACAACAAAAATAGAATTAGAAAAATTAACAGATGCAAAAGAAGGTTATGCATTATTCTTTATAGCAGATGAATTTAAAACAGCACAAAAAATAGCAGGTGGAGTAAGAATAGAGTTAGGAAAAAGATTAGATCTAATAGAAAAAGATACATATAGATTTTGCTTTATTGTAGATTTTCCAATGTATGAATTATCAGATGAAGGAACAATAGATTTTAATCATAATCCATTTTCTATGCCACAAGGAGGAATGGAAGCATTAGAGAATCAAGATCCATTAGAAATATTAGCATATCAATACGATTTAGTATGTAATGGATATGAAATGGCATCAGGAGCAGTGAGAAATCATGATCCAGAACTTATGGTTAAAGCATTTGAAATAGCAGGATATACAAGAAAAGATGTAGAAGAGAGATTTGGGGCATTATTTAATGCATTCCAATATGGTACACCACCACATGCAGGAGCTGCACCAGGTTTAGATAGAATGATAATGTTAATAGCTAATGAAGAAAATTTAAGACAAGTAATAGCATTTCCAAAAAATAAAAAAGCAAGAGATTTATTAATGAGAGCACCAAGTAGGGTAGAAGAAAAGCAGTTAAGAGATGTACATATAAAACTACTAGAAGAACTTGATGAAAAATAAGCTATGTCTTGCGTTGTTAAGAACAAATCTCGCTTCGCGAGACCTTTTCTAATATATAAAAAAGAATAAGCTTTTGGCTTATTCTTTTTTATATATTATTGTATTCTATTTTAAGTTAAATGCATTTGGAAGTAAATCATCCATAGTATATTCATCAATTTTATTATTTTCACCATAACAAGTATATATTTTAAAATTTTTATCTACAAATTGAAGCATAAATTGTCTACAATAACCACAAGGTTTACAATCTTCTAAAATTTGGGCATCTTTTGGCCCACCAACTACTACAATATAGTTAAAATCTCGTTCACCTTCAGATAATGCTTTTACAAAAGCTGTTCTTTCAGCACAAATACTTTGAATTCCCATATTATCTATATTACACCCAGAAAAGGCTTTCCCAGAATTAGTAACTAAACAAGCACCAACCCAATAATTTTTATTTGTAGAATTTAATCTTGCATCTTTTGCAAGACTGATAGCAGTATTTAAATCCATAAAAAAAACCTCCACTATGTTAATTATTAAATTTATTATTACCACGTAATTATATTTTATAAAATATAATTAGTCAAATTTTATCAATTATTCTACTTTATTTTCACTCAATCCAAAAGGTTAGCATAATATATATAACATAAAGGAGGAATAATTATATGAGTACATATATTATAGAAGGTCGGAAATAAACTTGAAGGCGAAGTAGAAATATCTGGTTCAAAAAATGCATCTCTTCCAATTTTAGCAGCTACTTTATTAAATAAAGGCACAACAAAACTTTATAATGTACCTAATATACATGATACAAAGGTAATGTTAGAGATATTACAATATTTAGGTTGCAAAGTAAAGCGAAATAATGGTAAAATAGTAATTGATTCAAGAGATGTAAATTTGTATGAAATTCCAGAAGAACTAATGAGAAAAATGCGTTCCTCTGTAATACTAGCAGGAGCATTAATATCTAGATTAAAAAAAGCTAAATTCTCATGTCCAGGTGGATGTGATATTGGAGCAAGACCAATAGATTTACATTTAAAAGCATTTGAAAAATTAGGAATAAAAATTAGCGAAGAATATGGATTTATACAATGTACATGTGATAAAATAGAAGCAAATAATATACAATTAGATTTTCCAAGTGTTGGAGCAACAGAAAATGCAATGTTAGCAGCTGTATTTGGAGAAGGAATAACAACAATTACAAATGCTGCAATGGAACCAGAAATAGTAGACTTGCAAAATTTTTTAAATAGAATGGGTGCAAAAATTACAGGAGCAGGAAGTAATGTTATAAAAATACAAGGAGTAAAAAAACTAAAAGACACAAGCTATAACATAATGCCAGATAGAATAGAAGCAGGAACATTTTTGTGTGCAGCAGCAATTACAGGAGGAAAAATAAAATTAAAACATGCAGAACCAGAACATTTAACACCATTGTTAGATAAACTTGAAAAATGTGGTTGTATAATAAATATTGAAAAAGATGAAATTTATATAGAAGCACCAAAAAAACTAAAAGCAGTAAATATAAAAACAATGCCATATCCTGGTTTTCCAACAGATATGCAATCTATATTTGTATCAATTTTATCTATTGCTAAAGGTACATCAATAGTTATAGAAAATATATTTGAAAATAGATTTAAGTATACAAGTGAATTAAACAGAATGGGTGCGAAAATTACAATAGAAGGAAGAACAGCAATAATAAAAGGTATAAGAAAACTAACAGGTACCACAGTAAGAGCAACAGATTTAAGAGGAGGAGCAGCATTAGTAGTAGCAGCGTTAGGAGCAAAAGGAAAAACTAATGTTACCAATATAGAATATATATTAAGAGGTTATGAAAATTTTGATAAAAAATTAAGAGCATTAGGAGTAAACATATCAAAAGAAGAAGGTGTATAATTTGAGTAAGAAAGGAAAAAATGAAGAATTAAACTTTCTCTACATGGATGATGATAATAAAATAAAAAAGAATAATAAAAGGGCAGAAAATAAATCTGCCCCTAGAAAAAATAAATCTTCAAACAACAAACCAAAAGACCAATTATTCAATTTCGAAGAAGAAATAGTTATAGGAGTAACAAGAAAAAACAAAGGAAATGTAAAAGAATCTAACAATAAACAAGTTAAAAATACAAAAACTAAAAAAGATACACCTAAAAAAAATATAGATAAAAAAACAAAACAAAGAATAAAAAACAATAGAAAAACACAAAAAAAACGAAGAAGCTTAAATTTAGTAGGACAAACTTTCAAATGGTTAGTATTAATTAGTGCATTAATTGCATCTATAATATTTTTTATGATGTCACCATTATTTAATATAGTAGAAATAAAAGTAAATAATAATGAAAAAATCTCGAAAGAAACAGTTATAAGCCTATCAAAAATACAATTAGGTGAAAACTTATATAAATATTCAAAAAGAAGTATAGAAAAAAATATAAAACAAAATCCATACATAGAAAATGTAAATATTAAAAGAAAATTACCTAATATATTAGAAATAAATGTAGAAGAAAGGAAAACTACATTTTTAATAGAATATGGAAGTAGTTACATATACATAAATAATCAAGGATATATATTAGAGATATCTCAAGAAAAGTTAGAACTTCCAATTATAGTAGGTATAACTACTGAAGCAGAACAATTAGTTGCTGGAAGTAGACTTAATGTAGATGACTTAGAAAGATTAGAAGTTGTATTAAAAATAATAGAATCAGCAAATTCAAATTCTTTAGCACAGTATATAAGTAAAATAAATATAGAAGATAAGCAAAATTATGCATTAACATTAGAAACAGAAAATAAAGTTGCATATCTTGGTGATGGTAGTAATTTAAGTAATAAAATGCTATATTTAAAAGTAATAATTGAAAAAGAAAAAGGAAAAGAAGGAGAAATCTTTTTA
Organism: uncultured Clostridia bacterium; assembly: GCA_947630065.1. Taxonomy (GTDB): domain Bacteria; phylum Bacillota; class Clostridia; order TANB77; family CAG-508; genus RGIG8482. The sequence continues at coordinate 22,214 of CANRGE010000029.1, read as the reverse complement.
AATGGAGACATAAATAAAGACAAAGTCTTCTTTAGAGAAAAAATATAGGAGGAAGCTATATGACTAAAAATAAAGTAGCAATAACACTGGGAATTATGTGTTTAATTTTAACAGCAGCAGTTGGAATACAAATAAGAACAATAGAAAGTACAAGTTCAACTGTTAAGCAAACATTAAAAGATGATAATTTAAGGGATGCAGTGTTAAAGTGGAAAGAAAAATATGATAATAAATATAGAGAATTAGAACAATCAACACAACAACTAGAAAAAGAAAGACAAAAAAGTACATCAACAGATGCAACATCAATAGAAAAACAAGAAGAACTAAAAAAAATAAATGCATATTTAGGATTATCTAAAGTAGAAGGACAAGGATTAATAATAACATTAAAAGATAATGTAACATCAAAAATAGGAACAGCAGAAGATGTTGTACATGATGGAGATTTAAGAGAAATTGTTAATGAATTAAAAAATGCAGGAGCAGAAGCAATAAGCATAAATGATCAAAGAATAACACCTAGTACAGCAATTACATGCATAGGAACTGTTATATTAGTAAATGATGAAAAAGTTGGAGCACCTTTTATTATTAAAGCAATTGGAAATCAGGAAAGATTATGGGGAGCAATTACAAGACCAGGAGGTTATGCAGATATACTTGAAACATATTTAACAGTAGATATAAAAAGAGAAGACAAAATTTTAATAGAAAAATATAATGGAGTTTTAACAAATCAAACATTAAAAAATGAGGAGTAGGTGATAAGCGTGAAAAAGGGAGAAGGTACAATGATTATTACAATAGGTCTAGTATGTTTTGTGCTATGTACCGTAATGTTTATGCAATTTAAAGTAGTAGAAGAAACAGATATAACTCAACTAGAAACAATGAGAGAATCAGAATTAAGAGAACAATTAGCTACTTGGAAAGAAAGATATGAGGAAGTTAATGCAGAATATGAAGAAAATATAGATAAAATTAATGAATACATAGATAAAAGAGAATCAAATCAAGAAGCTTCAGAATTATTAGAAAAAGAATTGGAATCGGCAAAATTAACAGCAGGTCTAACAAATGTAATAGGAGATGGAATAGTAGTAACATTAGTAGATAATGTAAAAGAAGTGGAAAATAATGAAGAAGAAGAAATAGAAGATGATTATCAAGTAAATAAAGGAAAAGTAGAAGCAAGTGATTTATTAACATTAGTTAATGAACTAAGACTTGCAGGAGCAGAAGCAATAAGCATAAATGACCAAAGAATAATAAATATGACAGATATATTTGAATTAAACGATTATATAATATTAGTAAACAATGGAATAAATGGAAGAGTAACTTCTCCATATGTTGTAAAAGCAATAGGTGACCAAACATATTTAGAGAGTGCACTTACTACCAAAAAAGTTGGATATGTTGACCAGCATTCTGAATTAAATATAACAGTAGAAAAGCAAAAGAATATTCTAATAGAAAAATATAAAGGTACAATTGAGTTGGAATATTCTACAATAAAGGAGGATTAAAAATGATTTTTATAGCTATATTAATTGGATGTATAATTGGAGCAATAGTAGGAATGAATGCACCAATAATTTCCTATACAATGTCAGGATATTTAGCAATATCTATAGTCGCAGCATTAGATTCAGTATTTGGAGGAATAACCTCTGTATTAAAAGGAAATTTTGATTTAAAAATATTTGTATCAGGCTTTTTTGGAAATGCAATATTATCTATATTACTTACATATTTAGGACAAAGATTAGATGTAGATATATACCTTGCAGCAATAGTGGTATTTGTAGGAAGAATGTTTACAAATTTAGCAATAATTCGTAGATATTATTTAGATAAATGGAGTAAAAAAATAGAGGAGAAAAAAGCAAATAGACAAGCAAATAAACAAGAAAAATAAAACTAAAAAATAGAATATGAAAAAGGAGTAAATAATGCATAAAGCTATTTACTCTTTTTTATATAATAGGAAAGTTCTACTTTCCTATTATATAAAAAATAACATTGCACAGAAAATTTACTTTGTAAATTTTCGCGTCAACAAATCTTTACGCTTCTTTGAGACCTTAAATTTAGATAGCAAACTTTAAGATGTAGAGAAAAGGTCTCAAAGAAGCGAGATTTGTTCTAAAAATTATTAAAGAAATTATTAGAATTTGAATTGCAAAATTCACAAAAAAAACACAAAAAATTGCAAATACTAGCATGCGTAAGCAAAAAGAATATTATTACAAATCAGAAACAAATTTATTACAAAAATATTACATTTTTCTCTTGACAATTTACTAAAAATATAATATTCTTAGCAATGTAAAATATACATTGAAAATGGAGGAGTAAGCTTTGGCAATAGGTGATATAATAGTAGGTATTGACATTGGAACTTCTAGAATATCAGCCGTTGTTGGAGAAGTAAATAATTTTAGTCAAATAGAAATTATTTGTTCTACAGCAAATAAGTGCGGAGGTATAAAAAAAGGAAAAATAATTAATGAAGAAGAAGTTGTACAAGCAATATCTAAAACAATAAAAGATGCTGAAGATGAAGCTAATTTTAAAATAAATTCTGCGTATATTACAATACCTGGTAAATATGCAACAATAGTACAAAACAGTGTTACAAAGGAGCTTAAAGATAAATATTCAGGAATTGCAACAAGAGATGTAGCATCAGCAATAATGCAAGTAAGAGATATAGAAGTACCAGAAGGAAAAACAATAATAGATATAGTACCATATCAATTTATCTTAAAAGATGGAAAAGTATCAACAGATCCAGTAGGAGAATTTAGTTCAGAATTTACTTTAAATGCACAAATAATATTAGCTGATAAGGATTACGTAAGACAAATATCTAGTATATTAAGAAAAGCAGGAATAGATATAGACGGAATGGTTCCAAATACTCTAGCACAAAGAAATTTAATATTAGATGTAAATGAATTACATGATAACATAATGATATTAGACATAGGAGCAGGTAATACAGATATAGGAGTTTTTGAAGGAGAATCATTTGTTTATACAAATACAATACCATTAGGGGGAGACAATATAACTAACGATATTGCACTAGTATTAAATATTTCTGAAGAAGAAGCTGATAAATTAAAAAGACAATATGGACTAGCATTAAAATCTTTTATAGATAATGATAATGATATAATTTTAAATACATATAAAGGTGACGGAAAAAACAAAATAATAAAAAGTTCTGAATTAATAGAAATAATCGAAGCAAGAGTTGAAGAAATATTCTCTTTAGTAAATAAAGATATTTCAGGACAAGGTATAAAACCAAAAATTAATAATGTAATATTAACAGGACAAGGTATTACAAATATTAATAAAAGTGATGTAGCAGGAAAAATAACATTAAACATACCAGTAAAAGTATCAACAGGAAGATTAATAAGCACAATTAAGCCTACATATAGGTCAGCATATGCACTTGTAAGATATATTGCAGCAAGACCATTTGCTAAAAGTGTATCAAGTAATATAGATTCTAAATCTGAAAGAACTATATTAAAAGCAATTTTTGAAAGAATAAAAGATTTCTTTTATTCATAGAATTAAGTTTTTAATTTTAATAATATATAAAAATTAGGGAGGAGTTAAACTTTATGAGAGACTATGAAGATATGGAAAGAAGTATGGATGGAACAGCAACAATAAAAGTAATAGGCGTTGGTGGAGCAGGAAATAACGCAGTAAATAGAATGGTTGAATCAGGAATTAAAGGTGTAGAATTTATAGCAGTAAATACTGATGAACAAATACTAGAAAAATCAAAAGCAGGAACAACAATACAAATAGGAGAAAAAATAACAAAAGGATTAGGAGCAGGAGCAAATCCTGATATAGGAGCACAATCAGCAGAAGAAAACAAATCTGAAATAACAGAAGCTTTAAGAGGAGCAGATATGGTATTTGTTACTGCTGGTATGGGCGGTGGAACAGGAACAGGTGCTGCACCTATAGTTGCTTCAGTTGCAAAAGAAATGGGAATTTTAACAATAGGAATTGTAACAAAACCATTCACATTCGAAGGCAAAAAAAGACTTTCACAAGCGGAACGTGGAATTGAAAGTTTAAAAGGTAAAGTTGATACTTTAGTAGTAATACCTAATGATAAATTATTACAAATAATAGATAGAAAAACAACAATGGTAGAAGCATTTAGAATGGCAGATGATGTTTTAAGACAAGGTGTACAAGGTATATCAGACTTAATTGCAATACCAGGTCTTGTAAACTTAGACTTTGCAGATGTTAAAACAATAATGTTAAATACTGGTATGGCACATATGGGAATAGGAAGTGCATCAGGTGAAAATAGAGCAGAAGATGCAGCTAAACAAGCTATACAAAGTCCATTATTAGAAACATCTATAGAAGGTGCAAGAGGAGTTATAATAAATATTACAGGAGGAAATGATTTAGGATTACACGAAGTTAATACAGCTGCAGAATTAGTACAAAGAAGTGTTGACCCAGAAGCAAATATTATATTTGGTGCTGTAATAGATGAAAATATGAATGATGAAATTTCTATAACTGTAATAGCAACAGGATTTGAGAATGATTCTCCTGTATCAACATTAGGAAGCGGAGTTGACAAAATTGTATCAAAAGCATGGGATAAAAAAATAAGTTCAATTCCATCATCAACAGAAAATTCAAGCAATCCAAATGACTTAGATATACCATCTTTTTTAAGAAAAAATAAAGCATTAAATAAATAATTGGTCAAAATAAATGTAAAAAGAGAATAAAATAATAAATAAAAAAAGAAATAAGCTACTTTTGTAGATTATTTCTTTTTTTCTACTTCAAAATATGACAGCTTTTATGAAATATAAAATATACAATATAAAAACAAGGAGGGGTAGTAGTGACAATATATATAGATATAATTTTACTAGAAAACTTATGCATGAATTATATTATGTTATTCGCTACTGGTCTAATTAATAAAGTACAAATAAAAAAAATGAAAATATTATTGTCTAGTCTACTAGGAGCAACTTATGCTGTTGTATCAATGTTAAATATAATACAGGCATATTCATCATTAATATTGAAGATATTATTATCAATAGCAATGATATATTTAGCATTCTCACCTAAAAATATAAAATTATTGTTTAGACAATTAATAATATTTTATTTGGTATCTTTTGCATTTGGAGGTTGTGCATTTGCACTTTTATATTTTGTTAAACCAGAAGAAATATTAATAAGAAATGGTGTATTTATAGGAACATATCCTATAAAAATAGCAATTATGGGAGGAATATTGGGATTTCTTATAGTAAACATAGCATTTAAAAGCATAAAGAAGAAATTTACTAAAGAAGACTTATTTTGCAATGTAATTATAAGATTTGAAGAAAAGGAAATAAATGTAAAAGCACTTATAGATACAGGAAATTTATTAAAAGATCCAATTAGTGGACTTCCAGTAATTGTAGTAGAAAAAACGAAAGTAGAAGAAATAATACCAAAATATGTATTAAAAAATTTTAATAAAACTTTAGGAGGTGAAGATAATGTAAATATAGAAGACAAATACATATCAAGATTTAGAGTAATACCATTTTCATCATTAGGCAAACAAAATGGATTATTACTTGGGTTTAAGGCAGACGAAGTAAAAATAGAAACAGATGAAACAACTAGAAACATATCAAATGTAATAATAGGAATATATGAAAAAAGCCTTACTAAGAATGGAGCATATACAGGATTAATTGGCTTAAATAGCTTAGAAGGGTGTGATAAAAATGAACTTTTTGAAAATATTAAAGGATAGTATAAACACATTATACATTAAATACATAAATGATAATACTGAAGAAATTGAAGAAATACCAATATACTATATTGGAGGAAGTCAAACATTACCACCACCGCTATTACCTACAGAAGAAGAGGAAATATTAAATAAATTATCAGAAGGAAATGAAGAAGTAAGGAAAACATTAGTAGAGAGAAATTTAAGACTAGTTGTATATATAGCAAAAAAGTTTGAAAATACAGGAATAGGTATAGAAGATTTAATATCAATAGGAACAATAGGGTTGATGAAAGCAATAAATACATTTAATACAGATAAAAATATAAAATTAGCAACATATGCATCACGTTGCATTGAAAATGAAATATTAATGTATTTAAGAAGAACAAATAAATTAAAAGGAGAAATATCCATAGATGAACCACTGAATCAAGATGGAGATGGAAATGAATTATTACTATCAGATATATTAGGAACAGATGAAGACGTAACTTATAGAGATTTAGAAGATGAAGTAGATAAAAAATTATTAAGAGCATCTATGAAAAAATTATCTAATAGAGAAAAAAATATTATGGAATTGAGATTTGGATTTATTAGTGGAAAAGAAAAAACACAAAAAGAAGTTGCAGATATGCTAGGTATTTCTCAAAGTTACATATCTAGACTAGAAAAGAAAATAATAAACAAAATGAAAAGAGACATATCAAGTAAGATTGGATAAATTAAAGCATAAATTAAACCAAATTTGGAAATACTTTTTTATATAGTAGAAAAACTACACGAAACAAATGCATATAAAAGGAATTCCAAAGGAGGTTTTTTATTTTGATTAACAAGGTAGAAATATGTGGTGTAAACACTGCAAAATTACCGGTATTATCAAACAAAGAAAAGGATGAACTATTTATTGAAATAAAAAAAGGAGATATGAATGCAAGAGAAAAATTTATAAACGGAAATTTAAGATTAGTTTTAAGTGTAATACAGAGATTTAATGGAAGATGTGACAATATGGACGACTTATTTCAAATAGGCTGTGTAGGGTTAATAAAAGCTATAGATAATTTTGACTTATCATTAAATGTGCAATTCTCAACATATGCAGTTCCAATGATAATAGGAGAAATTAGAAGATATTTAAGAGATAATAATCCAATAAGAGTAAGTCGTTCAATAAGAGATTTAGCATATAAATCATTACAAGTCAAGGAAAAATTAACAAAAGAGTTAGGTAAAGAGCCTACAATAGAACAAATTGCAAAAGAAGTAGGAATGCCTAAAGAGGAAATAGTTTTTAGTTTTGAGGCGATACAAGACCCTCTATCACTACAAGAACCAGTATATAATGATGGTACAGAAAGTATATATATTATGGATCAGGTAAAAGACAATAAAAATACAGATGAAAAATGGGCAGATAATATAACTATAGAACAAGCAATGAAAAAACTAAATGAAAGAGAAAAGATGATAATAAGCAAAAGATTTTTTGATGGAAGAACACAGATGGAAGTTGCAAAAGAAATAGGAATAAGTCAAGCACAGGTATCAAGATTAGAAAAAGATGCAATTACAAGAATAAAGAAATTATATAAATAAAAAAGAAAAAACATCATATAATTATTGTATGAGGTGATTGCAAAATGGGGCAAAAAGGACTAGACTTTAAACATAAAGAAGTTATAAATATAAATGATGCAAAAAGATTAGGCTATGTTCAAGATGTAACAGCAGATTTAGAAACAGGAATGATAACATCTATTATAGTTCCAGGAAGCAATAAAATTTTAAATATGTTTGCAAGCAATAATGATATAGTAATTCCATGGAAAAATATAAAATGCATAGGAGAAGATATAATATTAGTAGAAATATAATCAAAAAAAGCTAAAAAAAGGTATTCTTTTTTAGCTTTTTTTGATATAATACAACCTAGAAAGAAATAAGGCTTTTGCCCCCAAAAGGAGATAAAAATGGACAAACAAACAAAAATAAAATTTAATATAATAGCAATAGTAAGTATAATAATATTTTGTATGGCACTTACTCCAATTAAACTTCAAAATGATACTTTTTATACAATAAAAATAGGTGAACACATTTTACAAAACGGAATAGATATGCAAGATCCATTTTCAATACATGAATTACCATACACATATCCACATTGGTTATATGATGTTGGCATTTACTTAATATATAATGTGGGTGGAATGCTAGGAATATATATATCTACAGTAATATTAGCTTGTATACTTGGACTTACAATATATTTAACTAATAGAAAAATTGTTAAAAATGATGTTATATCTTTTGTTTTAACACTAGGAGCTATGTGTATATTAAAATCATTCATAGCAGCAAGAGCACAATTAGTAACTTTTATACTATTTGCATTAGCAATTTATTTTATAGAGCAATACTTAGCAACTGAAAAGAAAAAATATTTAATAGGGTTAATAATTATACCAATAATTATTGCGAATGTACATTTAGCAGTATGGCCATTTTATTTTGTAATATTTTTACCATATATAGCAGAATACTTAATAGTAAAATTAATAGATTCAAACATATTCTTAAAAATTCCTATTTGGTTAAGAAAACAAAAAATAAAAATGTTATCTAAGCAACAAGGAAAAGAGAAAAAAACTGAAGAATTAGAACAAAAAAATCAAGAAGCTAAAGATAAATTAAATAGATATATATTATACACAGAAGAAAAAAGAAAACATCCATATAGAATAAGAATAGAAAAAAGACCAGCTACTAAATGGCTAATTTTAGTATGTATAATTTGCTTATTTACAGGTTTATTAACACCATTAGGTGATACACCATATACATATCTTGTAAAAACAATGCAAGGCAATACAACACAAAATATTAATGAACATTTACCTATGGTTTTAATTAATAATAAAAATGCATTAGCAATTATAGCAATTGTGTTAGCATTATTAATTTTTACAGATACAAAAATTAGATTAAGCGATTTATTTTTATTAGGTGGTTTAATAGTATTAGCATTAATGTCACAAAGACAGTTATCTATGCTTACACTATTAGGAATAATTCCATTAAATAGAATGATATGTGAACTTATTAATAAATATGATCCACATGGAACAGAAGAAATAACGAAGCTAATAACAAGTGGATTTGGTGTTGTAATTACACTTTTACTAGTAATATTAACTAGTGTATTATACTTTAGACCACAAGCAGGAGATACATTTATTAATAAAAAATCATATCCTGTAGATGCGGCAGAATGGATTAACCAAAATTTAGATGTTGAAAATATTAGATTATATAATGAATATAATTATGGAAGCTATTTGTTATATCAAAATATACCAGTGTTTATAGATTCAAGAGCAGACTTATATACACCAGAATTTAATGGAGACAAAGATAAAAATATATTCTCTGATTTCTTAAATGTATCTGGACTAAATGTATATTATGAAAAAATATTCGATAAATACGATATAACACACTTATTAATACCAGATAATGCAAAAATTACTATTTTCTTAGATAGAGATGAAAACTATAAAGAACTATACAAAGACGATAATTTTATAATATATGAAAGATTAACAAATGATGATTAGAGGAGTTATATGAAAAAAATAATAAATAATAAGTTATTAATTGTATTAATCTTAACATTAATATTAATTATTATAGATCAATTTATAAAATTTATAGTAATAAAAAACAATTATAACGGAACTATAATTATGGATAATTTACTAAGTATCACATATGTAGAAAACACAGGAGGAGCGTTTGGAGTAGCACAAAATAATATTTTAACATTTATAGTAACTAATATAATTGTTTTAGGAATAATAATTAGATTTATATTTATACAAAAAGATAGAATAAACCTTCAAACACTAATTATGCTAATATTAATATTAGCAGGTGGAATTAGTAATGTAATAGATAGAATTTTTAGGGGATTTGTAGTAGATTTTATTAATTTATTACCAATAACAAACTTTCCAAAATTTAATCTAGCAGATATGTATATAACAATGGGCTGGATAGGATTAGCATTTTTATTTTCATTATATACATTTAAGGAGTTAAAAAGTAGTCCTAGACAATTAGGACCAATAAGCAAGTAAGAACAAATCTCGCTTCGCGATACCTTTTATTCGCAAAATTGTATGTAACAAGAAATGGGGGAAATATGAGAGATACAATAAAAATTTTAGGAGTTTCAATAGATAGAGTAACTAGAGAAGAAGCGGGCAGTATAACAGAACAATTAATAAAAGAGAGTAATAAAACATGCAAAATAATAGTAGCACCTAATGTAGAAATTATAATGGAAGCACAAAAAGACGAAGAATTTTTTAATATATTAAAAAAAGCAAGTTTAGCAACTCCAGATAGTATAGGAGTAATTATAGGAGCAAAACTTCAAGGAAAGAAATTTAAAGAAAGAATACCAGGACAAAGTTATTTTAGAAAAATAATAGAATTATCTAATGAAAAAGGTTATTCAATATATTTATTAGGTGGAGAAAAAGGAACTCCAGAAAAAGTAAAAGAAAATTTAGAAAAAATATTTCCTAAAGTCAATATTGTAGGTACTCATCATGGATATTTTAACGAAGATGAAGAAAAAGAAATTATACAAGAAATAAATACTTTACAACCAAATGTATTATTTGTAGCATTAGGAGCACCAAAACAAGAAAAATGGATAGCAAAACATCAAAAAGAATTAAAAGTAGATGTTGCAGCAGGACAAGGACGGTACATATGATTACGAAACAGGAAAAATAAAAAGAGCACCTATATTTATACAAAAAATTGGAATGGAATGGTTTTGGAGATTATGCATTGAACCAAAAAGAATAAAAAGACAATTAGTATTACCAAAATATTTAATAAAAATAATATTTAAAAGAGATAAAGCAAAAGGAAAATTTGATTAAAAGAAAGGAATATATACTTGAAAAAAATTATAGTAGATGAAGATATTGTAGGTGCAAGACTAGATAAGGCTATAGCACAAAAGTATGAAGAATTATCTAGAAGTAATATTCAAAAATTACTCGAAGATAATAAAATAACAGTTAATGGAAAAATTCAAAAAGCATCTTACAAGGTAAATAAAAATGATGAAATAGAAATTGAAGAAGTAGAAGCAAAACCAATAGATTTAAAACCTCAAGATATACCATTAGATATAATTTACGAAGATAATGATATAGTAGTAGTAAACAAACAAAAAGGATTAGTAGTACATCCAGCTAATGGAAATCCAGATGGAACATTAGTAAATGCAATAATGGCACATTGTAAAGGTTCATTATCTGGAATAGGTGGAGAAATAAGACCAGGTATAGTACATAGACTAGACAAAGACACATCAGGACTAATAATAATTGCTAAAAACGATAAAGCACATATAGGATTAAGTGAGCAAATAAAAAATAGAGAGGTAAAGAAAACATATATAGCTTTAGTAAGAGGAATAATTAAAGAAAACGAAGCAACTATAAATATGCCAATAGGAAGAAGTACAAAAGATAGAAAAAAAATGGCAGTATCAAAAAATGGAAAATCTGCAATAACACATTTCAAAGTATTAGAAAGATATGATAATAAATATACTTTAGTAGAAGTGAGAATAGAAACAGGAAGAACACATCAAATAAGAGTACATATGGCAGAAATTGGTCATCCTATAATAGGGGATACAGTATATTCAAATGGAAAAAATGAATTCGGAATTGAAGGGCAAATGTTACATTCACAAAAATTAACTTTTAAACATCCTATCACTAATGAAATTTTGAATTTAGAAGCTCCATTACCCCAATATTTTAAAAATATAGTAGAAAAACTACAAGCCTCTACACATTAAAAACATGTAGAGGCAAATCTATATAAACTTTATACACAAAAAGTGTATAAAAGCAAAGTTATAATATACATTATATTCATAAAATGTGGATTATGTTACTAAAAATGCGAGGAGAGATTACAAAGATGGAAGAAGTTAGGTTACAAAAGTATTTGGCAGATAATGGAGTTGCATCAAGAAGAAAATGCGAAGAATATATAATTCAAGGCAAAGTTAAAGTGAATTCAAAAGTAGTTACTACTTTGGGAACTAAAGTAAATCCAAAAAAAGATACTATAGAATTTAATAATAAAGTAATAACTCAAAAAGAAGATGAAAAAGTATATATATTATTAAATAAACCAATAGGTTATGTAACAACATCAAAAGACCAATTCTCTAGAGACACAGTATTAGATTTAGTAAAAGTAAATAAAAGAATAGTACCAGTAGGAAGACTAGATATGTACACATCAGGAGCACTAATATTAACCAATGATGGTAGTTTTGTTTACAAAGTTACACATCCAAAATTTGAAATAGAAAAAACATATACAGCAACAGTAATAGGTATAGTAGAAGATGAAAAATTAGATTTATTAAGAAAAGGAATAAAAATAGAAGAATATACAACAAAACCAGCAAAAGTAAAAATATTAAAGATAGACAAAGAAAAAAAAATATCTAGATTAGAAATAACAATACATGAAGGAAAAAATAGAGAAGTAAGAAAAATGTGTGAAGCAATAGGATATAAAGTTATGGCTCTACATAGAAGCAAAATAGGAAATTTAGATGTAAAATCCTTAAAAATAGGAGAATGGAGATATTTAAAAAAAGAAGAAATAAAACTATTTACAAGATAAAAAAATATATATATAATTGAGCCAAGAATAGAAATAATATAACAAAAGAAAAAGGTGATATAATGGAATTTCCAAAATTTGTTCCAGAAGGTTGGAATGCTAGTTGTAATAATATAACTACAGAAAAATTAAATAATGCATATAAAAATGGAGAAACAATAGATGCAATAGTAAAACAATGTGATTCAAATTATAATTTATATGTTGATTTAGGGCAAAATATTAAAGGAATAATACCAAGAGAAGAAATAGAAGCAATAAATGTTGATGAAACAGGATTTCCAAAACCTAATATTTGTACTAATAAGGTTAATAAAATAGTACAATTTAAGGTAAAAGATATAACAGATGAAGATGTATATATACTATCCAGAAAAGAAGTTGGAAAAGCAGCACTAGAATGGTTAAAAAATGACTTAAAAGAAGGTAGCATAGTTTATGGAATAGTAAGAAATATACGTCCATATGGTGCATTTGTTGAAATAGGTGGAGGAATAGTAGGTCTTTTACATATAGAAGATATATCTGTTGCTAGAATAAAAACACCTTTAGAAAGATTTAAAATTGGACAAAAGATAAATGTTATGATAAAATGTATAGATAGAGAGAACCAAAGAGTTTTACTAACATACAAAGAACTACTAGGAACATGGGAAGAAAACATAAAAGACTTTTCAGAAGGAACAGTAGTAGAGGGAATAGTTAGAGAAACTGAAAAAAACAAAAATGGAATATTTATAGAACTAAAACCAAATTTAGTAGGACTAGCAGATTATATAGACAACGTAGAATATGGACAAAAAGTAAGAGTAAATATAAGAAAGATTATTCCAGAAAAGAAGAAAGTAAAATTAGTAATATTATAAAATACCTAAAAAGGTAAAGTAAGGAGGAATTAATATGGTTGAAGATAACCAGATTGAAGCAAAAAATTCACCATTTGCAATAAGAGAAGGTGAAATAAAAGTATTTGATGGAAAAGATGGATATGTATCTATGAATCAAATAGTACACAAAATAAATATAGGACATATAACAGATTTACATCTAAAAGTGCTAGAAATAGTTAATGAATTTGAATTTATAACATCAAGACAATTATGCCAAATATTAGATTGGAAAAATATAGAATACAAATCTCAAGAAAAACTAAATAATAAACTAGAGCAATTAGTAAAATCTAAAATTTTGACAAGATATTATTTTAGTTCAGAAGAAGGAAAAGGAATATATAGAATATATTGCTTAGAAAAAATGGGAAAATATTTATTAAATTCTAGAGGAATTGAATGTAAATGGCAACCAACAGATAATACAAAACCAGTTCCAATGATAAAAAAACGTTTAGCAGGAAACCAAACTTTACTTGCATATTTAAGAAAAGTAAAAGCATTTGATAGCTATACAGTAAAACCATCAATAACAGCAAAAACATTAGCAAAAGTATTTAAAGCAACAGGTGGTAGTGTAAAACTAACAAAGAATGGTAAATCAATAATATTCTTATTTGAAGCAGTAAGAAGAGAAGAAGAATGGGAAAAGAAATTAGTAGAAAAAATGAGACTATATAAAGACTTCTACGAAAACTTTGTACCAGGAGACTCAGGATTTAATGCAATGCCACAATTAATATTTATATGTGAAGACGACAAACATATGGCAGAAACATTTAAAACTATAGTAACAAATGGAGTAGAAATAAAACAACTAAAATTATACTTCACAACAGATTTAAGACAAAATAATGAAACATTATCAGATACACTATTTGAATTTAAACTAGATGAAACAACTAACAAATATAAAGTAGAAAATGTTGAATTAAAATTATTAGATTAAAAAATAAAACGAAATAGAGCCACATTTTATGCTGGTTCTATTTTGTTCTTTAATATCATAATAAAAACAACAAATACGATTGACAAGAAAACAATAAAAATATATAATGCTAATATAAAATAAAAAAGGAGAAGAAAACAAATGAAAAAAGGAAAAATCTTAGAGGCTGTAACACACACACACACACACACACACACACACACACGAATAGGAAGGAAAAAGGAATAACACTAATAGCGTTAATAATAACAGTAATATTATTATTAATCTTAGTAGGTGTAGCAATAAACTTTGCATTAGGAGAAAACGGAATATTAAGAGGAGCAGAATATGCAGTAGACAAATACCAAAACAAAGCAGAACAAGAACAGAATGAACTTGCGAAAATAGATGATTATATAAAAGGAAATAGAGAAGATATACCAAAATCTAAAATATTATTTGAAGGAAATCAAAGTACTGGAACAATAACATTTGAAAACGATAAAATTTCAAATTATGATAGCTTTGAATTTATGTTTGGAATTTTAGGAACAAAACCAGGAGAAAGGCGACTTTTAACGCAAACAGTATCAAGAGATTTTTTAGAATTACAACCATTTGAAGAAGGAGATGTAAAATATATTACGGCATCAGGAGGCTCTGGAGGAGTTATAGCTATATTAATTGATAATATAGAAGAAAATTCAATTGATTTTAGAGTAATTGCAAGTGGAACTAGTTGGAGTAAATACACAGGAGAGATATATAAAATTATAGGTAGAAAAAATTAACTATAAAAGTTAAATAAAAAATTAAACATACATTAATGTATGTTTAATTTTTTATTTAATTCGTATTTCCATGTTTTAAGTTAACTATAATTGCATCTTCATTATCAAATAAGAAATCTGAATCAGCATGATCTGTTTTTATTGGATTAACATCTCCATTTTCATCAGTTGAGAAATCTGATTGTGTAATAGATTTTTTTACAATATTTTTTGTATCTTTTTCATCATCAGTAATTCCATTTGTAAATCTTACAAAATCATATTGTTTACTATTATGAGGTTCTTTATATTTTGCTTCTAGAAAATCAACCTTTCCATCTCCGTAAATATTAGCACCTTTTACATTTTTCATTACATAGGCACAATCTTTAAATTTCAAAGATTTTAATTTTCCAGATTTAATATTTTCTTTCCAATCCCATTTTGGATTTCCTAGTTTTGGATCATACTCAACCTTAGAAGTATCATAATTAACTGTAAATTTCCATTCTCTGTGGTCATTAAATTCTTTTTCCCAAATATCACATTCTTCACGTGTAATACCACCAAAAACAAGTTTTGTAGTAGCATTTGCCATAATTGTTTCTCTTGTCTTAGATTGACCATGAAGACCTAATTGTGATAAGTTTTGAGAAGATATAATAGTTCCAACTCTGTATTTTCTATAAATTGTATATAAAGCTTCAGTAGCTGGACAAATGTAATCTGGAAAATCATCTACATATAAGAAATGAGGTAATCTAGATTTTTCATTTCCAGGTCTTCTTAAAACAGAGAATTGCATTAATAATATAAAGAATAATCCAAAGGCTTTATGCATTGTTGCACCTAAGTCGCCTCTTCTAGTGCATAATAATGTAACTTCTCCATTAGCTAATAAGTCATCAAAATTCAAGTTATTTGTTCTATTACATAAAATATTTCTTATATTTTTTATTCTTAATAATGAATCTAATTCTGTAATTGCAGCATAAACATATTTTTCAGTATTTGCACGTGATACACTAGTAGAATAAAAGTTCTTTTTAAAATAACCAATTTGTAATTCGTATTGTTCTGCAAGTTCAGGATCTTCTTCTAGTTTTTTACACATTTCTTCTACTAAATCAAAATTATTTAACATTTTTAGCATATCCTCTAATGTTGGTAATAAACCATCATGAAGTCTAGGGTACATTACTTTTAGTAGAATTGATAAGTTTTCAACAGCTTGTGCTACAACATTTTCACGGAAAGCTAATTCAGCATCAACATGTGTTGTATTATACATTCCTTTTAAAACAGTAGATATAGCAACAGCAGTAGCTGTAGGGTCTTCAAATACAAATGGGTTTAATCCTGGAGAATCAGCGTCATTTGGATCTATCAAATTAACTGGAATATTATAATTTTTTGCAACACTTACCATGTTATTTGTAGATTCTATATCAGGAGAAATATAGGTTAAACCTAAATCTCTATAAATAATTTTTGCACCATCAGCATATATCATTTTTTTCATATATGTTCTATATATAGATTCTTTTCCAGCAGTTGGAGATAACATATTTAAACTAAAGTTATCATTTAAATAATCATTGCTATAAGGTTTGTTCAAATAAGCAATTCCAGTTTTTAATGCTGTAAATCCCATTTCCTTAGCAACTTCTTTGAAAAAATATTTCTTTTCAATATCTCTAGCAATCATTGGTTCAAATACCATTGATGTTTTACCAGTACCAGAAATACCAACAATTAAAGTAGGTTCAAATCTACGAATCTCAGGAATTTTTGCGGGTTTTCCAGAAGTTTTATCTTTACAAAGAGTTACTTCACAAGTATAAGGTCCTGTACCTATTTTTTTATCAGATAAATCTATACCACCATAATCAATAATACTGTCTTTTACATCTTTATTATCATTTACTCTAGTAAATAACCATTTAAAGAAAGAATAGAATGTTACTAAAGGAAGATAAACAGCTATTGCTTGAAATGCTGGACGAATTAAGTCTGAAAAATTAACTACTATATCAACGTAATTTGGAACAGACAAGAATAATAACCATAATATAGCATTAATCCATTGAACAGCCATTGAAATTCCAATTACATATAATGCAATACAATATAAATATAAATAAGTGATTTTCAATGAGTTAGATTTTGCAAACTGAGATGAGCCAGAAAATAAAAATGCAAAAACTGGACAAGCAAGAGCTAATGTGTAAGTAATAGGTCCCCAGTATGAAAGCCCAATGCCAGTTAAAAATAGCATAACTAATTCTAGAACTCTATCTATTAATATATATATTGTTGCACCTGTTAATATATATGTCATAAAAGTGTTTCTATCTGTATTTAACCACTTTAAGAATTTATCTATATATTTCAAATTTTTTCACCACTTTCAAAAAAATAAATCATCTCTATATATTATCTAATAAAATGAGCAAAATTTCAAGTGTTTTAGTGAAAAAAAGCAAAAAAACAAGCAATATTTAAAGCATTTTTACAAAAATAAAATATCAAAATTAAAATTTTAGTTTTATACTAAAATTACTTGAATGTTATAAAAATTATTAATATAATACAAATAATAGAAATATAAGTATTATATAATGAAATATTTTTTCTTTGAAAATTTGAATTTCAATAAATATATACAGTAAAAGAGGTAGAAAATGCAAGAAAATAAAAGAAAAATAAAAAAGGAAAGCTTCATGCAAGGTGTATTTGCAATGATGTTTTCACAAGTTTTAATAAAATTATTAGGCCTTGTATATAAAATGTATCTTACAAATAGAGAAGGCTTTGGAGATGAAGGTAATGCAATATATAGTGCAGGATTCTATATATATTCTTTACTTTTAACCTTATCATCCGTAGGTGTTCCAAATGCTATCTCAAAATTAGTTTCAGAAAGAATAGCATTAGGAGATAATAAAGGAGCCAATAGAATATTTAAAGTAGCATTTGTAACATTTGGATTATTAGGATTTATTGGAACATGCATACTATTTTTTGGAGCTAACTATATTTCAAATGTAATATTACAAATACCAGAAGCAGAGTTAACCTTAGTAGCATTAGCACCATCAATATTTTTTGTGGCATTAATATGTGTTATTAGAGGATATTTCAATGGGAACGGAACATTAAAAGTAACAGCAAATTCGCAAACACTTGAACAAGTTTTTAAGACAGTATTTACTATATTAATAGTAGAAATAGTAGCAATAGTATTAGGCGTAAATACAAAAATAATGGCAGCAGGAGCAAATTTAGCAACTACTGTAGCAACAATAGGAAGCTTTATATACTTATTTATATTTTATAGAAATAATAGAACACCAAATGCTAATTTACAAGGAGTAATAACTAAAGAAGAAAGTATTCTACAAATAATAAAACAAATACTATATGTATCTATACCAATATCATTAAGTGCAATATTATCATCTATAAACAAAAATATAGATTCAACAACAGTAGTAAGAGGATTAAGCAATTTTATGAATGAAAGTGCTGCAAAAATTCAATATGGTATATTAAGCGGAAAAGTGGATACTCTAACATCATTGCCATTATCATTTAATATAGCATTTGCAACAGCATTGGTTCCTGCAATATCATCTGCTAGAGCAAAAAAGGATATGACAATAGCCAATAAAAGAGTGGGCTTTTCTATATTAGTAACAATATTAATAGGTCTACCATGTAGTATTGGAATGATGGTTTTTGCAAAACAAATATTAGAATTATTATTCCCAGCACAATCAGCAGGAACATTATTATTACAAATAAGTTCTGTAGCAATCATTTTTACTGTACTAGCACAAACTATAAATGGAGCATTGCAAGGTTTAGGAAAAGTAATGGTACCAGCAATGGCATTTGGAATAGGAGTTATAGTTAAATTAATATTAAACACAATATTAATACCAATAGAGCAAATTACAATTTTCGGTCAAACTATACCAATGGGAGTAAATGGTGCAGCAATAGGAACAATAATGTGCAATGTAATAGCATGTATTATAGGATTTTCTGTTTTAAAAAGAAATATGGATATAAAATTTTGCTTTACAAAATATGTATTAAAACCAATAATTGCTACTTTTATAATGGCAATATGCTCATATTCAATATATTTATTGCTTTATAGTATAATTTTCCCTAAATTAGCAACAATATTATCATTGATATCAGCAGTAATAATTTATGCATTAGCAATAATAGCGCTAAAACTATTCACAAAAGAAGAAATATTTATGATTCCATACGGAGAAAAACTATATAAAATATTGGTAAAATATGGAATATATAAATAGAAAAATGAGTAGTCAAAATAACAAAATCAAGAAAAACTTAGGGAGGTAAGGAAAAAAAGAAAAAAATATAATAAAAAAAGAAGGATTTTAAAATAATATGACGAATAATCATAGTGTAGAAATAAATTCTACATAACTAAAACATATTAGGAGGTAATTTAAATGAACAAATCTGATTTAATCGCAGCAATAGCTGCAAAAACAGGAGAAACAAAAAAAAGTGCTGAAGCAACAGTTAATGCTTTTGTTGACGTTGTAACAGAATCATTAGTTAAAGGAGACAAAGTTCAACTAGTTGGATTTGGTTCTTTTGAAGTAAGAAAAAGAGCAGCTAGAAAAGGAAGAAACCCACAAACTAAAGAAGAAATCAAAATACCAGCATCAAAAGCTCCAGTATTCAAAGCAGGAAAAGCACTTAAAGATTTAGTTAACAAAAAATAAGATTTGTATATGAAATATAAATATATGAATTCATATAATAAAGGAATGTAAATTTTATTACATTCCTTTATTAGTTATTAATAAGCAAAATTAGACTTATGTTTATTAATAAATGAATTATAATTATATTTTAATTGAAATAGAATATGTATATATTTCACACACCTTTCTTATACATTATAGTAAGATAAATTTGTTGTAGCAAATTTAAATAAAAACTTGCACACAAGCTATAATTTTTTGGATATAAGAAATTATAAATATAAAATATGTGCATTGTGTGAAAACAATTTGATAATATTATTAAAAAATTAATTATAAAAAATTTAAAATAAGTATTGACAAATCAAGTGAACACAATTATAATAATCAATGTTACAAAATAAAGCCAGTTATATGCAGATGTGGCGGAACTGGCAGACGCACAGGACTTAAAATCCTGCGGTTGAATAAACCGTGTGGGTCCGACTCCCACCATCTGCACCATTAGAACACCAAGTGTTTTGAGAAATCAGAACTTGGTGTTTTAATTTTAAAATAATGCAAAGTTCTAACACTTTTCCAAAGTATGAATTTTTTAAAAGTTAGAAATGTATTTTTTGAAACAGATTACATAACTTACTACTTCGATAATTTGTTTGTAATCTCATCAACTATTACAGCTATTATTAGATATGATATAAAGAAAGAGGTAAAAAGGATGAAGGAAATAAAAGTATTAAAAGCTAATAAAGAACACAAAAAATTTATAATACATGCTAATAATATAATAAACAATGTTAATGATACAGAACAAACAAATGGATTAGAACAAAATATTGATAGAGATTATTTTTGCTATAATCCTAAATTTCAATGTTTAGTTGCAGAAGTAGAAGATAAACCTGTAGGGATGATTTTATATTCATATTTTTATTGGGCAGATGATGGAGAAGTTCTATGGATTTCTCAAATGTTTGTTGAAGAAAAATATAGAAAATATGGTGTATTCTTTAAATTAATAGAAAAATTAAGAGAAGAAAATCAAAATATAAAAATAGTATCTTGTGCAACTGGTAATGAAAATAAAAGAATGCAGAGAATTTTAAAGTATTATGATGCACATGAAATAAATTTAAAATTTTATTATAAGAAGGTATAAATTTATAATAATATAATTTAGAATGGTGAATAAGAATGAAAGAATATTTTGATGTTTTAGATGAGAATGGAAATTTAACAGGATTAAAAAAATTAAGAAATGAAGTTCATAGAGATGGTGATTGGCATAAAGCAGTTCACATATGGATTATAAATGAAAATGGAGAAATTTTATTACAGAGAAGATGTGCAACTAAAGATAGCAATCCTAATATGCTTGATATTTCATGTGCTGGACATTTAAAAAGTGGAGATAACTCATTAGATGGTGCATTAAGAGAATTAAAAGAAGAATTAAACATTGAAGTAAATCCAATAGAATTGAACTATATAAAAACTTTAAAAAGAAGTTCAAAATATACACCAACATTTATTAACAATGAATTTGATGATTTATATATTTTAAGAACTAATAAAACTATAGAAGATATGAAAGCTCAAGAAGATGAAATATCTGAAATTTTCTATGTTCCATATATTAAATTCAAAGAAATGGTAAAAAATAAACAAACGGATTTATTAATGCATACTGAAGAATTTGAAATATTGTTTAATTTGTTTGATAAAGAATTTGGGAACTTATTACTAGACGCCAAATTTGCAGAAGATTGGTGCAATAAATTGAAAGAGTATTGGTTTAATAAGGATATAAAAAAAGCAGTATCATTATTTGAAAATACAACATTTTATCAGGAAACCCCTTTCTTGAAGCCATATACAACTTTTGAAGAAATTAATCAAGAATGGCAACATATTAGAAATGAAGATATTAAAAAAATTGAAATAAAGGTATTAGCAATTGACAATAATACTAATACTGTAATTGCGGAATGGTATTTAGAACAAAATAATAAGATATATGATGGAATTTATGAAATTAAATTTAATAATAATTTACAATGTATTTATTTTAAGAGTTGGGAAATGATAAAATAAAAAACTTGACTATTAAAATTAAATATATTAACATAAAAATAATCTGTAAATTACAGAATATTAAGAAAGAGGTGTTACAATGATTAAACGCGCTAAAACAGTTATGCTCTACACAGGTGGATATGGATGCCGGATTACAGTAGAAAATTCGGTAATGTCTGCTAAAAAGTTAAGAAGGATTCTTCTTAAACATGGCGGAGT
>CANRGE010000028.1 GCA_947630065.1 uncultured Clostridia bacterium | reverse complement strand
AGAGAGAGGTAAGGAAACATGAGTAAAAAGCAAATCTACAAAATTTTAATTTGTGTATTGTGTGTAATAGCTATTTCGGTAGCTGCTATTTTTGTTCATAAAAATATTGTGAATCAAAACAATACACAAGTAAGTGAAAATGCCAATGAAGGTGCTGAACCAAGTAAGGCCAATATACAATTAGCAGGGAAAATGAGTAATGGTGAATGGACATATGAAAAAGATGGAGTAGCCAACCGAAATATATATTGTGCTGAACATGGAGGAAGTTTAAGTTCTTGGAAGGTTAGCTATCATAAAGAGACAAAATGGAGCATGAATGATAGAATATTTCCGAACAATGCTTCCTTTAATGAAATTAATTGGATAATTAATAACTTATGGTATAATAATAAAGGTGGAGAGAATTATACCATAGATGAATTATATAGTATATTACATAAAGTTGATACTAATATATCATTGGATGATATAAAAGAGGTATATAATAATGCAGATACAAGATTTCTTGTGTATCAAGCAATTGTATGGAGTTATACTAAAAATGTTTCAGAAAGTAATCTGGCTGATAATTTAAAAGGTGCAAGTAAAGAAGTGTACAAAGCTATAAAAAAATTGGCATCTGACAACACAAATAAAGGTAAAAATGCCAATACAGTACCAACTTTTAAATTAGAAACTGGAAAAATAGCATATAGCAATGGTTCATATGTTTGGTCAGGTATAAAGATAACATCAACTTCAGCATTACAGTATAGTATGTCTGTAAAAGTAGATGGAAAGGCTCAGGATTCTAAAAATTATACTTATAATAGTGCTACTGGAAAATTAACAATTAAAGGTTTAGAAAAAGGTGTACATCATTTCAGTATTTCTTTAACATCTGCATATATAAAATCTAGTGCTCGTGTATGGGAATCTACTGATCAAGACATGCTTGAAGTAACTTCATCTGCGAGAGAATCATTGTTTACTACTGCATCAATAGACACAGAGGGTACAACAACAACATCAACAGAAGTGTCAAAAGGAGAAGTTAAATTTGGTTTTATAAAAGTTGATGAAAATAATAATAAAGTTAAAGATGCAACTATACAATTTTCAACGCATGAGTATAATAATGGGTCTTTACTAAACGGAAAATCTACAACATTAAGAAATGCAAGTGCTACACCGGGAGGAGAAGAGTGTACGTATACTATAAACAGCGAGGGGAAAAAACGTTACGCTATTGGAGAAGTTTGGCTTGGTGGTACAGAGTATTCACCTTTGGCTGATAAATTATATATAGATGTTGTATCAGTAAAGAAGTCCGATGGTCAAAAAACAGAAACTGATAGTAATGGTAATAAAAAAATAATTTATAAATATAAATATTATGCAACTGATGCGTATTTCTCAAATGGTAAAAAAGAAATTAAAACTAAACTAAAAAATGGTGATGATGTAACTGTAAAGCTAAATTGCAACAACACAAGCGGTATTATAGGCGGTAATCTGATAACAATTACTGTACCAAACCACAAGAAACAATTCGACTTAGCTTTAACAAAAAATATAGTGGATAATGATTATAGTGATTATGATATGAATTATGATGGTTTATTTAATGCTGATGATACTGATATGATGTATCAGGTTATAATTAGTCAGTATTTAGGATCAAATAAATCAATAATAGAAGCAATTAAATCATATGACGAGATATTATATAACAATTATTATTATTATTATTCAGAAGACGAATTACTTAAATTATTTGATTTTAATAAAGACGGATCTATAAATAAAGCAGATGTTGACTATATGGGAGGTGTTCAAGAAGAAGTAGAAACAAGCAGAATTATAGGTATAGATAAAACTAATTTGGACAATAAATCTCAAACTACAGCTACATATATTATGGACAAAACTACAAAAAAGGTTAAACGTAATGATACTATAGTATACAGAATTGCTGTATATAATGAAGGAGACTTTGATGCAAGAAGCGTACAGATAAAAGATTATCTAGGAGAAGGACTTTATGTAGTAGATAAAAATGGAAATAGAGCTAGTGGATCAAATGTAGAGTGTGAGTATAATGGAAAAATATATAAATGGAATGTAAATAGTAATGATAATACTGCAATATATGATTTTGGTAAAAATAGTGACTTATTAGCACGTACAGGTGAATATTTACATTCAGAGTATGCTTATATTACTTGTAAATTAGAGGATAGTGTCAAAGCTGGGCAAGTACTTTATAATGATGCAGAAATATTTTTTGCTCAACCATGCCGTTGGAATAATAATCATGAGTTGGAAAATGTTAACATTGGAGATAGAGATTCAACAGTAGATACATTAAAAACCAACACTGGAAAAACTAATACAAAAGAATTAGTAAATAAATACACAGACAAATATTTAAGTTATGAAAAGACTCATGATGCTTCTAGATTAAATAAAAATGGAACTCAAAACAGCTATGATTATCAAGATGATGATGACTTTGAGAGAATAGTAGTAGAAGATGAGGAAAAAATATTAGATTTATCTTTAAGAAAAAGCATTACAAAGGTCAACAGTCTAAATAGTGAGGAAGGTAGTAAATATTACGGAGATACAAGATTGCCAGATATCAATAATGAAAGTGTTACTCAATGTAAAAAAACAGGAACAGGAGCATATTTCCATAATAAGGAAGCTATAGAGGTTAATCCTTATGACCAGGTAGAATATACTATAAGAGTTTATAATGAAGGTGACGCAGGAGATTATAGTGGACGTGCAACAGAGATTACAGACTACATACCAAAGGGATTAAAACCAGTATCAGTTGTTGTTAATAATAATAACAGTGAAACTCTAACAGAGAATGGTAGTTTTAAAGAAGCTACATTACCTAAAAATGCATATGGATCAAGTACAGTTAAAGTAGAAGAGGTAACAAAAAGTAATGGATTTGATGGATATAAAGTTGTAATTGAATTCAAGGATGCACCAGCTATACAACCAAAGGGAAGTTTAGATACAGTAGCTAAATTGAATAATGCAAATTTAGATAGTGCATTTGTAGGATATTATAATCCAGAATGTTATACAGATGAAAATGGAAAAGAACAAATATATGATGGAAGATACTGTTATCAAGAAATTAAGCTTAGATGTATGGTTCAAGAAGATGCAGAACTTAATAAACCATTAACTAATTTTGCAGAAATCACAAAATATGATGCAGTAGATGAATTAGGTAATGTTGTAGAAGGAGTAAAAGATAGAGATTCTGAACCAAAAAATGTAACAGTATCATCAGAACAAAGCGATTTAGAGAATAAAAAAGTAAACTTAGATACTTATTATAATAATGATGTAGAGATAGATGATGTACATATCGATTATTACCCTGGATTAGAGGATGATGATGATTTTGAAACAGTTATAATCAAGGGTGGTTACAGCATAAAAGTTATAAAAGTAGATGAAAATGATCAACCATTAAGTGCAGTATTCTCAAAGAAGTTTAGTCATACCGACAATTATGATGAAGATTCTACAGAAAATGCTGAAAATCTTCTCACACAAAATGATGGTAGTGTAATGATTGCACGAGATGTTCCAATAATACCAAATTCTAATGCAACAGATAATTACCAAATAAAAGAAGTAATATCTCCAGAGGGTTGTATAGGATTGGCAGAGCCAATTGAATTAAAAGTTAAAACAGGTAAAGATGAAGAGAATAATAAGAAGAATGTTGTTGTATCTGTAGAGGTTTCAGATGGAAATGAGCATTCTGTTACAGTTAAAAGAGGAGAAGATGCGAAACTTGAAAATGTAAAATTAGAAGATGGCTCAACAGTTACACTAAAAATATCTGTAGCATCAGATGATTCAAATCTAATAACAATTACAATACCAAATAAATATCATGAATATAGTATGTCATTAAATAAAGTAGATGATAGTGGTGAACAATTAAGTGAAGTAACATTTGATATTAAAGACATGAATCCAAATGAAACAGAAGAATCTGAATATGGATATGAATTAAAGGAGTCAATAACAACAAATGGTCAACCACAAGAAATAGTAAAAAGAAAATTAACACAAGATAGAATTGATGTAGATGATGTATATGAAATAACAGAAACAAAATCAAAATTCGGATATTATAAATTAAAACATCCTATTACAGTAATAGTAAGTAAAGAAAGATATCCTATAACAGATAAAGAAACAGGTGAAGAAGTAGAGGATTCTAAAATAGGATACAGAATTGGTAAAGTTACTATTGAAATAGATGGAATAACATATGAACCACAAGTAAGTGAAGAAAGTGGAGAAAGCAAAAAATATATAGGAATTCCAAATGTTGACTTAGTAGATAAAGATGGAAATGATGTAGACAAAAAGGCAGAAGTACAATTAACATTTGATGATTACAATATAAATATAACTGCTGAAAACAAATTACATACAACAGATATTTCTAAAACAAAAACTTGGACAGGAACAAACACACCAGAAAACTATAGAGCTACATTTAAATTATATAAAACAGTAGATGAAGACACAGAAGTTGGAGACGAATACATAGAAGAATCTGGTAAAAAACTTGTTCCAGTTGAAGGAAAAGAAGAAGAAACAGTAGAGGGTAATGGAAATGTAGTATTTGCAGATTTACCAGAGTTACCTGGAGAAAATAAATATGTTATTAAGGAAACAAAAGTTGAAGGAAAAGATACAGAAACTGATGAATGGAAGGTTTTAACAGAAGGAACTGATTATGAAGTAACTGAAGAAAACGAAGATGCAGTTACAAATAAAATAATCAAATTCGACTTAAGCTTACGTAAATTTATTACAAAAGTTGAAAGAGATGACAAAAACATTACATCACAAGTAATAACACAATCAAGAGTACCAATGCTAAATGCATCATCAGTTGAGGGACTTTTATCTAAGGACACTACATTATATTACTATCATCCAAAAAATGCTATAAAATTAAAGAAGGGAGATATAATAACTTATACAATAAGAGTATATAATGAAGGTAATGTTGATGGTTATGCTCAAAAGATTACAGATTATATACCAGAAGGATTTAAATTAGTTGATGGACAAGATTCTGATTGGCAAATTGTAGAATATGCTGAAACTAGTGGAACTGATGTAGCTGATGCAGATGATGAAGATGACGCAGCTGATGAAGTAGATGCAGCTGATGAAGATGAAACATCTGGTCAACCTGAAGAATCTACAGGATCTAAAAAAGCAGGCATGGTAATTTCAACAACTAAATTAGCAAACAATAACGGAGAGAGTGGCGAGGGTGCAGAAAATGTTATTAAGGCACTTGTATTAAGTGATGCCGAAAGTATTTCACAAGATATTAAGTATAAAGATGTAACAGTAAAATTAGAAGTAACTGACGATGCAAAAACATATACATATCTAACAAACAGAGCAGAAATAACAGAATATGGATATTATAATAATAAAGATCAATTTGTAGAAGCAAAAGAGAAAAATGTAGATATAGATTCTGTTCAAGATACAATAAAAAATAAATTAGATTTAGATACCTGGCATTCAAGCGCTATTAAAAACAAAATAGAAAACGGTACTGATAAATATTACCCAGGTGAACAAGATGACGATGACTTTGAAACTGTTGTTATAGAAACAGATGATGAATATACAGTTACTAATAAAGAAGTAGTAGATGTACCAACTCCAAAAGTATGGAAAGGTGTTAGTGACCCAGAATTATATAAAGTAGATTTCTATCTATATAAAGAAACTGATAACAAAGAAATTGATAATGTAATTGAAAAAGATGGAAAATACTATGAACCAGTAATCATGAAATATCTAGAAGTAGAAGAAGAGAATATAACAGAAGTTGATGGAACATACTATTATGGAAAAAATGATGATGCAAGCAAAGATTCTAAAGTTGCAATAAAAATGGATGGAAAATATTATATCCAAGTAACAGAAGATGATAAAATCGAGAATGATGATACAGTTCAAAGTATTCATGTACATCAATCTGTAATTGGAAATAATATTGCTAAATTTGCAAACATGCCAAAAAGAGATGCTAATTATAATGAAATAGCATATAAAGTTATAGAAACTAAAGCATATCGTAGAGAATCAAAGACTTCAGCAGAAGCCGGAACTGCAGGAGATGCAGGTGATGCAGGAGATGCAGGAGATGCAGAAGATGGAGAAGACGCGGATGCGGAAGAAGATCCAAATGAACCAAATGGTTCTGAATGGGTAGAATTAGAATTAAACAAAGACTACACAGTTGAAGAAAAAGATGGACAAATCGTAAATACACAAATTGATAGATTTGACCTAGTATTACGTAAATCTATAACAGAAGTAGAAAGAAATGGTTATGATGTATCAGACTATGTTATACAAGAATCAAGATTACCACAACTTAATGAAAACTCATTAAAAGGTTTTGAAAATGGAAGCACATTATACTATTATCATCCAAAATATGCTATAGAGCTAAGAAAAGGAGATATAGTAACATATACATTCAGAGTTTACAATGAAGGTGAAGTTGATGGTTATGCTAATAGAATAACAGACTACATACCACAAGGATTAGAGTATATAGAAAATGACTTCAATAATGAATATGGATGGAAAAAAGAAGTTCTAGATTCAGGTATAGTATCAGTGTATACTGAGAAAACAGGTTCTATAAAAGTTGAAGGTGGAGATAACGAGAAAAACGTCATTAAAGCACCTGTATTAAGTGATGCCCAAAATTCTGAAGCCATCCAAGAAAGCGAAGACAGCGTAATTATTAAAAAACAGGATGGTACAAGCGAAAAAATATCATACAAAGAAGTTAAACTTCAATTAAAAGTTTCTTCAACAGTACAACTAGAAAAATACCTAACAGACAGAGCTGAAATAACATCTTATGGATATTATGACAAAGATGAACAATGGAGAGAAGCAAACAAAGAGCATGTTGATAGAGACTCTGTTCAAGATACAATTAAAGGATCATTAAATTTAGATAACTGGTATAAAAACGAAGTTGAAAATAAAGATCAACCTTCAAAAGGATATTACCCAGGAGTACAAGATGATGATGACTTTGAAACAGTAATAGTAAAACCATTCGTATCAGATGAAGAAATAGAAATAACTAATGACGAAGTAGTAGAAATATCTAAAGAAAAGAAATGGGAAAATGCAAAAAATCCTAAATTATATTGTGCAGATTTCTATCTATATAAAGAAGTTACAGACAGCACTTTAGATGGTGTAATAGAAAGAAATGGAAAATATTATGCACCAGTTATTTACTTATATAAAGAAGTTCAACAAAATGATATAGAAGTAGAAGATGGTAAATATTATTACAAAAAACTTGTAGATGGTATAAGAGTTGAATTAAAAGAAATAAATGGAAAATATTATGTTAGAGTTAAGAGTGGAGAAGACATAAAAGTTCGCCTTAAAGAAAGAGCAATAGGTAATAATAAGGCTGTATTTAGCGACCTTGATAAATATGAAGAATTTGCTGGCGAATATAGAGAAGTAAACTATTTAGTAGTTGAAGGTAATGCATATGTAAGAAAATCAGAAGATGATAGCTTTGACAAAAAAGGAAAAGTATTAAGAAAAGGAATAGATTATGTAGAAAAAGAAGAAAATGGAAAGATTGTAAATAAACTTTTAACAACATTCACAGCTCATAAAAAATGGCCAGGATTATCTGAAGAAGAGGCTAATAAATACAGAGTTAAAGTTCAATTATTCAAAGAAACTGTAAAAGTACCTGAAAAAGGTGACACAGACGGAGACGCAGATGCAGATTCAGATTCAGATGCAGATTCTGGAGAAGGAGAAGATGAAGCACAACAAAATGATTCAGGAATAGAGATAATAACAGATGATGATTTAGCTAATGTACCAGGAGTTACTACAGATGCAGACGCTGAAAATGAGTATGAATATAATGCACCAGAAGCAGTTAAAGATAAAGATGGAAAAGATTTGGTTAAATACATCTATGGTAATGGTGAAGCTGTATTTGATAACTTAGAGATTTATGATGATAATAATAATCCAATACGTTATTCAGTAAAAGAAATAGCAATTGAAATAACAGAAGATGGCGGAAAAACATGGAAAGCCGTTGATATGAATGATTATCTTGTTACATATGAAAAAACAACAACTTTAGCTGAAGTTGCCGAAGTTGGAGATTATGTAAATTACGACGCATCTAGTGCTGAGGAAGAGAAAAAATACACACCAGAAGAAAGCCTAACAGGAAGCAAAAAGAATAGCGAGTATAGTTCATCAGATATAACAAAATGGAAAATACTAAGTATTGATAAAAAGACAAATAAAGTTTTATTAATAGCAGCAGATGCACACCCAACAAAATTACAATTACGTGGAAAAACTGGCTATAAAAATGCAGAAACAGTACTAAATAAAATAGGTGAAATATATGGTCATGGAGAAGGTGCAGAATCTGGTAGAAGTGTTAAAATAGAAGATATTGAAGAATTCTCAAGCTTTGATAAAGATAGTTATGAAGGTTGGAGATATGGTTATGAAGAAAAAAGAGAATTTACAACTGGAACATTCATTTTAGATAATGGAGAGGAAGTTACAGCTACAAAAGAAAAACCAGTAACTATAACAAATACATCATACAGATATAATGCAGATGACTATATTACAGATGAAAATGCATATGATGCATTATTCAAAGATAGTAATGGAGATCCAAAAACATACTTACTAGCTTCAAGAGCAGTATTACTAACAAAAGAAGGATACAGCTATCAAGTTAGAGCAGTAGAATTTACAAAAGGTGAAACACAAATTGACGCTGATAATTGCTACTATTTATTAGGAGAAGACATGTTCCAATCAGTGTCTGGAAATGTGTGCCCTGTAATAGAATTAAAAGCTAATGTTCAAACAGCCGGAAAAGACGGTGATGATTGGACTCTATTTGAGGACGACAAAAATGTTTACATCAAAAATACATATTCAAAATATGATGTAGAAATAGAAAAAGTTAATGAAAACGGAGAAAAATTAGATGGTGCTACATTTGAAACTACAGCAGAATATGAAGAAAAAGCAGAAGATGCAGAAGAATCAGAAAACGAAGATGATAAAGAAACTGTAGAAAATGAAAAAGACACAGCAGTTATAAATTCACCAGCAACAACAACAAAAGAAGAAAACCCTGTTCACATAGTAACTAATAAAATAACACCAAGAACAGTAAACTTAGTAGATGTATATACAATTACAGAAACTGCAACAAAAAATGGATATTATAAATTAGAGAATCCAATTAAATTAAAAGTTACAAAATCACTAAATGAAACAAAAGACGCTTATATTGTAAGTAAATTCACTCTAGATGAAACAGAAGACGAAGATAAAGATGGTGTAATAAAACTTGAAAATGTTGAAGTAAAAGGTTCTGAAGATTCAAAAGTAACAATAACTGCAACATTAAATAAAGAAAACAACACTATTACTATAAAAGTAGAAAATACTAAGATTGAAAATGCATATGACTTTACAATAGCTAAAATATCAGCATCTACAGGAAAACCAGTAGTTAGTGATAAGACTAAATTTAATGTTGAATTATATAAGAATATAACAGAAGAAGAAGATGCTCCAGTAGAATTATCAAACAAAGTAACATTAAAAGATGCAAATGGTGAAGAAGTTTCTGAACTTATCCCAACAGATAGTGAAGGTATTGCTAGAATAGCAGATTTACCAATCTCATCAGGTGACATAGGACATACATATTATTATGTATTAAAAGAAACATATGCACCAGCAAGCTACAAAGGAATTGACTACAGAGTAGTTGTACCTGTAAAATTCGAAACTGAAAATGGTGACTATGTAGCTAAATTCGAAACAGAAAAAGCATTTGCATTAGTAAAAGACCCAGATGGAAAAGAATTCAAAAAATCTTTAGAAGAAGTATCTGATAGTAAAAAGGAAATTGTAACCTTAGAACAAACAGATAAAACAGATACAACAAATATTGGAATATTAGTAAAAGTACCTAATATTCAAATAAGCCTACCTGTAGAAAAATCATGGTATGGAATAAGCGACGACAAAGCAAAACAATATAAAGTAACATTCACATTATATTCAAAAATCGAAAATGATGGTGAATTAGAAGAAAAACAAGTTATAGACTCAGAAAGAAACGTACAAACAAAAGAAATTATAGGAAATGATACAGCAGTTTTTGAAAACTTAGCTCCAAAAGATTATAGAGGAAACTTAATAACATACACAGCAAGAGAATCAAAAATAGAATATGATTCTGACAAAGATGGAGTATTTGAAACTGTACTAGCAGATTCAGAAGAAACTGCAGAAAAATATATCAAAGAACATACAACAGGAAAAGATGGTGCAGAAAACTATGTAAATACAATGAAATTTGACTTAGCTTTACGTAAATTCATTACAAAGATTGGTGATACTGAATATAACAGAGAGCCAAAAGTTGATGTAACACCTTTAAAGAACGGTACTTCAACAACAGCAATTTACAACCATTCAAAACAACAATTATTTGGCGCACGTGGAGATAAAGTAATTTACACATTAAGAATCTACAATGAAGGTGAATTATCAGGATATGCAGAAGAAGTTGTAGATCACTTACCAGATTCTCTAGTATTTGTAAAAGATAGTGCAATCAACGCAAAATATGATTGGAGATTATCTGATGATGGAAGAACTATAACAACAGACTACTTATCAAAAGACAATGAAACAGCTAAGAGAAAGAACCTAATAAAAGCATTTGACGGAGAAGAATTATCATACTTAGATTTACAAGTTGAATGTCAAATAGTAGGAAATGCAAAATCTAATGTTGTATTTACAAACATAGCAGAAATCACAGATGATGCAGATGAAAATGGAAATGAAGTTGAAGATATAGACAGTCCAAATAGAGCAGAGATACCAAATAATGAAAACTTACCAAGTTACAAACAAAATGAAGTAAATAACCAAAATGGTGATGAATACATTCCTGGACAAGAAGATGATGATGACTTCGAAAAAGTATTTGTTGGAGAAGGATCATATAACTTAGCAATTACAAAAGTAAGTAAAGAAAAACCAGAGAAAAATGTATTAGGAGCAATGTTCACAGTATATGACGAGTATGATAACATAATAGGTACATTATTAGATGCTGATGAAAATGGTAAACAAGATGGTATTTACGAATTTGCAATAGCCAAAGACGATACAACAAATGAAAAACAGGCAATAGATGTATATGAAGCAAAGGAAATTAAAGTAAGAATTAGTGAAACTATAGTTCCAGATGGATATGAAGCAATTGAAGACATAAAAGGAACAATAGTTATAGTAGAAAACACAGAAAAACAAACATATGAAGTAAAATCAGCAACATTTGATAATGTAGAAAATGTTAAGATTTTAGATGATAAAACTACAATATGTTTCAAAGCCGAAGAAACTGATATAAACGGTGAATTTGCACTTGACTTAATAAAATCTGATAAGAAAGATTCTAATAAGAAGTTAGAAGGTGCATGGTTCGATGTTGACGTAACAGAAATTGGTGAAAATGAAACGCTTATTTATAGTGCACAAAATTTAAGAACAAATTCAAAAGGTGAATTAGAAGAATATTATCCAACAGATTTAAGTGAAAAACGTACACTTGTAAGTAGTTCAAGCTTATCAAGAAGCATATCAAGCTTAGATATAAGAAATAGTGGATTATCATATAGAATAACAATAAAAGAAACACAAGCACCAGAAGGATATATAGGCTTAGGTGAAGAAAATCCAATAGTAATATATGCAAATTCTATAAAAGATGGAAACAAATATGTACTATCAATTGATAAACCAACAGTTAAAAATGCTAAATATGTTGAAATTAAGGAAGGCGAAGTTTTAGTTGAAGCAACAAATGAAGCAAAGTCAGGTACATTCCAAGTTGAACTAGTTAAAGAAGATGAAGCTACAACTAACCCACAAAAATTAGAAGGCGCAGTATTTGATGTAGATATAACTGTACCAGTTGAAAAAGCTGAAGGTGATGAATCTGATGAACCAGAAGAAAAACAAGAAGTAGAATATATCTATTCAGCACAAGGATTAGAAACAGATAAAGATGGTATATTAAGAAGAGTTGCAACAACAAAGATTACAAATGGAAAGAGCTTAACAAATTTACCTATTACAAAAGCCGGAGTAGAATATACAATAACACTAACAGAAAAAGTTGCTCCAGAAGGATATGTATTACCTAAAGAGCCAATAGTAATTAAGGTAAAATCAACTGAAGTACCAGATGGATATGTATTATCTAGAGATGGCGATAATATACAAGTTCAAAATGCTAAAGCTGTTGATGTAGGACCAAAAGATGTATATATAAGAGCTGAAAACAAGAAGATGACAGGTCACTATAGATTGGTAATTGAAAAAGAAAATGCTGATGCTAAAGATGGTGAAGAGAAGAAGATTACAGGAGCAGAATTTACAGCATATGGAATATTACCAAATGGTGGTGGAATAAAACTAACAGAAGAAACAACAGAAGAAAATGGAGAAAGCAAAGGAACTGGTGTATACAAGAGTGAAGAAATTACAATAACAAAAGAAAATATAGATGCTGGAGAACTTAATGTAAGAATCGAAGAAACAAAAGTTCCAACAGATTATCAAAAAGCTAGTGATGTAGTCGGAAAACTTATATTTGTTGAAAACAAAAAAGAACAAAGATATGAAGTTTCAGACAAGAGTACAGTAGGAACTGTAACTAAAGTTAATGAAACACCTAGTGTTGAACCAGGTGCAGAAACAACTCCTGATTCAGATGTAAGCCCAGAGGCTACTGATTCTGCAGAGGCTACAGAATCTCCAGCTGAACCAACAACTGAGGCAACAACAGAACCAACAACCGAGCCAACTCCAGAAGTTGAAGAAGATGATGATGAAATTGGATATGAAGTTAATATAAAAACAACAGTAAAAGAAACAAAAGTACCAGGTTCATATGAGATCGTTGTTGAAAAAGAAAATGCGTCAAACGAATCTGAAAAAGTAAAAGGAGCAGAATTCACAGTACTTGATTCAGAAGGTAAAGCAGTAGCAGTACTAAAAGATACCGATAATGATGGTATATATGGAAGTGGAGATATTAAGATAACATCAACTGACAAGCAAACATTAAAATTAACAGAAACAAAAGTACCAGTTGGATTTGATAAGATTGATGATATAGAATTTGAAGTAGAATTCGAAGAAAAAACTAATGACGAAGCTGAACCAGAAGATGAAACACAAGCAAAACGTTATGTACTTAAATCAGCAAAATTGATATCTAAAGAAGAAGATTCAAGTAATAATAACGTACAGTTAGAAGAAGCTACTGAAGGCAGTGCAGTAGTAAAATTCAAGGTAAAAGAAACACCAAAATCAGGAAAATATAACTTTACTCTAACTAAATTAGATGCAGAAACTGATGCAACAATACCTAATGAGACAACAACATTTGCAGTAAAAGTATATGACAGTATTGAAACTGAGGGTACTGTAACATTTGGAAAGAGAGTTAAACTTTATACAAGAGTAGAAAAAGAAGATGCTCAAGAAGGCGATGCAGTAGAATTAAAAGAAATTGATACATCAAGCATAACAACTAATACAAATGCAGTTGCAGAAATAAAAGATATAGAGATACTATCAAAAGATATAGAAGCTAAAAAATATTATTTTGTAATAAGTGAAACAAAAGCACCAGATGAATACTCTGGAATTACATATGATATTGTAGTACCAGTAGAATTCACAGGAGATGGCGAGAGTTATACAGCAACCGTTAAAAAGGAAGAAGCTTTTGCAATAGTTACAGATGGAAGTACAAAACAGAAGAAGACATTAAGTGAACTTGAAAATGGCAACAATAAAGTTACAGTAGAACAAACAGATGTAACAATAAACGTAAAAGTTCCAAACAAGAAAGCATACTTCAATCTACAATTAACTAAGTTTGAAAAAGGTACACAAACAAAATTACAAGGTGCAAAATTTGATGTAGAAATAACAAAAATAAATGAAGATAATACAGAAGAATTAATTTACTCAGCAACTGGATTAGAAACAGATTCAGATGGTAAATTAAAAGAAGTTAAGTCAACAGATGAAGTAGAAGGAACACAATATGCTGAAAATACACCATGTACAGACATAACAAAATTACCAATTGCAAGAGAAGGCTTAACATACAGAGTAAAAATAACAGAAACAGAAGCACCAGAAGGATATGTAGGTTTAGGAGCAGGAAATTCAATAGAATTTGATGCTGTATCTGTAAACACAAGTGAAGGTTTGAAACTAGAAGCACCAGATGGACAAGATGAAATAGAAAATGCAAAATCAGTAAAAATCGATGATAATGCAATTCTAGTTGAAGCTGAAAACACACCAAAATTCGGTAAATATAGATTAACATTGATAAAAGAAAATGAGCAAGAAGGAAAACTTAGAGGAGCAATATTCAATGTAAAAGTAGAAAAAACAGGAGTAGAAGGTGAAGCTGGAGTTATATTCTATGCAACTGGATTAAGAACAAACCATGAAGGTGAATTAGTAGAATATAAAGCTACAGCAGAAGAAAAAGCAGAAGCAGAGAAAAATGGAGTAGAAATAATCGAAACAAAATATATTAAAGGAACAAGCTTAGCACAATTACCAATTAATAAAGCAGAAGAATATACAATAACAATAGAAGAAGTTCAAGCTCCATTAGGATATGTAAGTAGCGGAACAATAACATATACAGTACAAGCAAAAGAAACAGAAGATGGATATGAGTTAGTAGCAAAAGAAGAAGATGCAACAATAAAGAATGCTAAATCTGTAGAAGTAACAAATGATGAAGTTATTATAAAAGTAGGAAATACAAAAATCACTGGTAAATACAAATTCCACTTAGAAAAATTTGATGAAAAGAATGAAGAAAAAGTTAGTGGAGCACAATTTACAGTTTATGACCCTGACCATAGTTCATTAGCTGTATTAAATGAAGTTGAAGAAGGAATTTACGAAAGTGATGAAATAACAATAAATAAAGCTTATGTAGATATGGGTGAAATAGATGTAACAGTTGAAGAAACAGTAGTACCTGAAGGATACATAAAAGTAGACGATATTAAAGGAAAACTAAAATTTGTTGAAAACACACTACAAGACAAATATGAGATATCAGATGAGAGCACAATAGGAGAAGTGTCACCAGATAAAGTAACTATAAATATCAAGGTTAATGAAACTAAGATACAAGGTTCATACAGCTTCTCATTAACAAAAGTAGATTCAACTACAGGTGAAGTAATTGATAGTGAAGAAACTGAATTTGATGTTGAAGTATTTGATGATAGTAATTTAACACATAGAATCGATATTAAAGATGCAGACGGAAATAACATTAAAACAACTGGAATAAAAACAAATACAAACAAAAAAGGTATACTTAAAAACATTGCAATTTCAGCAGAAGATGTAGATAAGGGAACATACTATTTTGTAGTAAAAGAAACAAAAGCACCAGATCAATATACAGAAATTGATTATAAAGTAGTAGTACCTATTACATTCAAGAAAGTTGGAAATGAATATATAGCTAAACATAACCCAGAAGATGCATATGCATTAGTTCAAAATGCAGATGGCACAACAAGCAAAAAATCATTAGCTGAAATGGCTACAGATAATAATGAGCCAGCAAGTACAAGTCAAACAGACATGGAAATAAATGTAAAAGTACCTAACAAACCATCATACTTTGAATTTAACTTGATAAAATTGTTGAAAAACG
Source organism: uncultured Clostridia bacterium (assembly GCA_947630065.1). GTDB lineage: Bacteria > Bacillota > Clostridia > TANB77 > CAG-508 > RGIG8482. The sequence continues at coordinate 11,941 of CANRGE010000028.1, read as the reverse complement.
GAATTGAACCAGTAGCAGGTGCAAGATTTGATGTATATATTCAAGAAAAAGATGCACCAGATAACGTATATGTATATGCAGCAACAGGTCTAGTAACAGATGCTGAAGGTAATGCAATGGAAGATCATGAAACAATTGTAACAAGTGGAAATCATATGGATTCAATTAGAATTAGAGATGATGGAATAACATATGTAGTAACTATTACAGAATCTTATGTACCACAAGGATATATAGGATTTGAAGGTGAAATTAAATTTGAAGCTAAGTCTAAGAAAGATGGAGATAGATATGTACTAGTTCCATCAACTGAAGAATTAACATCAATTGACAATGCTAAATCTGTTGAAATAACAGAAGATGAAATTTTAGTAGAAGCTGAAAATGATAAGACAATTAATGGAAAATATAAATTAGAGCTTATAAAAGAAAATTCAAATGGAGAAAAAGTTAGTGGAGCAGAATTCTCAGCATATAAAGTAACAACAGATGAACAAGGTGAACATGAAGAATTAATTGCAACATTAACAGAAACATCAAAGGGTTCAGGTGTTTATGTAAGTGAAGAAATTCCAGTAACATATGAAGGAACTGATACATTAAGAATTAAAGAATCATTCGTACCAGGTGGATATGAAGCTATTCCAGATATAAATGGAGTTGTAACATTCGCATTAAATAAAGAAACTAAGAAATATGAGGTATCATCAAGTACAATAGGAACAGTTTCAGAAGATAAGTTAACGATTTCAGTTAAAGTAAAAGAAACTTTATTACCAAATTCATATAACTTTACAGTAACTAAGTTAGATTCAACTACACAAAAAGTAATTGATAGTGAAAAAACAACATTTGATATTACAGTATACTCTAATATGGATGAAGAGAGTGACAAAGTAACATTTAGTAATGAAGTAACACTTAAAGATAAAAAAGGTGACACAATAAATACAAAAGATATTAAAGCATCAACAAATGGTAAAGCATCATTAAATAACATAATGATATCAGAAGAAGAGAATCTATCAAATAAAACATATTACTTTGTAGTAGAAGAAAAAGTTGCACCAGATGGATACACAGGAATTAATTATAAAGTAGTAGTACCAGTAACATTTGAACAAAAAGATGGTAAATTTGTTGCAAAACATGAAACAGACAAAGCCTTTGCAATAGTTGAAGCTGAGGACAGTGAAGCTAATACATATACTAAGAAAGAATTATCAGCTATGTCTACAAACGCTAATGAATGTGTAAGCACAGAAGACTTAAATATGGCTATAAATGTAAAAGTACCAAACAACAAAATTACTGGACAATATAAATTACAAATCAAGAAAGTAAATGCTAAAGACGAAACTGTACTAGTTGAAGGAGCAGAATTCAAAGCACGTATAGGAAACAAAGAATATGATTTAACAGAAACATCAGAGGGTATTTATGAAACCGAAAACATTGACATAACATATCAAGACATAGTAGCAGAAACAAGAACAGCAGTAATCAAAGAAACAAAAGTACCTCATGGATTTAAGAAAGCAGATGACGTAGTAATAGACTTAACATTTACAGAAAATAAAACAGATAGAAAATATGAAGTATCAAAAGCATCACAAGGTACATTATTAGATGATAAGATAACTGTATCATATACTGTAGAAGAAGAAGAAAAAGAAGGAAGCTATGAATTAAAATTAGTTAAATACATGGAAGGTTCAACACAAACACTAGAAAATGCTGTATTTAATGTAACAATAAAACATGATGATGATGTAATCTATGAAGGTAAAAACCTAATAACAAATTCTAGAGGTCAGTTAGTTGAAGAATTATCTGGTAAAGTAGTTGGAAAAGAAAGAATAAAAACAACTATAAAAGATGAAACATCAATCAAAAACTTACCAATAGAAGACGGTGGATTAAAATATAAAGTAATTATAGAAGAAGTAAAAGCACCAGAAGGCTATATAGGAATTTCAGGACCAATAGAATTTACACTAGAATCAATGGAAACAGCATTTGGATATGAACTTGTTCCACAAGCAAAATCAACAGAAATTAAAAATGCTAAATCAGTTGAAGTAAAATCTGAAGAAGTAAAAGTTGAAGTTGACAACAAACTAAGAGAAGGTTCATTCAAATTAGATGTTGTAAAATATGAAAAAGGAACAGACGAAACATTAGCCGGAGCAGAATTCACAGTAATAATTAGAAAAAAGGTAGAAAACGGTAATAGATATGTATATGTAGCAACAGGATTAGTAACAAATGAAGAAGGACAACTAGAATTCAAGGAAGGAACATCACATGTATTATATGGAGATAGCTTAGATAACATAGCAATAGACAAAGAAAATCAAGAATATACAGTAATAATTAGAGAAACAAAAGCACCAGAAGGATATATTGGAATAGGAAAAGACATTGAATTTACAGTAACTTCAATGATAAAAGAAGACAGATATGAATTAGTACAACAAGATAAGACTACTAAGATAGAATACACAAGATCTGTTGAAGTAGACCCAACAGAAGTTAAAGTTGAAGTAGATAATACAAAATCAAAAGGAGCTTTCGGATTACAATTAATCAAATATGAAAAAGACTCAGATAAATTATTACAAGGTGCAGAATTTACAGTAGTAATCAGAAAAGGTGTAAAACCAGTATATGCAGCAAATAAATTAGTAACAAATAAAGAAGGAAAACTAGAATTTGTAAATGGAACATCACAATTATTGGTAGGAGAAAGCTTAGACGAAATACCAATGAAAGAAGCTGGTCAAGAATTTACAATAGAAATTACAGAAACAAAAGCACCAGAAGGATACACAGGATTAGCAGGAGACATTGTATTTAAAGCTAAATCAATAGAAACTGAAACAGGAGTTGCATTAGAAGTACAAGATTTGAATACAAAAATAGCAAATGCAAAATCAGTTAAAGTAAATGCTGATGAGATTATAGTAGAAGCTGAAAATACTCCAATGAAAGGTAGATTCAATCTTGAATTAATCAAGTATATTGAAGGAACAACAACAACTTTACAAGGAGCAGAATTCAATGTAACTATAAGTGATGGAACATCAAATATTTACAAAGGAACAGGCTTAGTAACTAATGAAGACGGTAAATTAGTTGAAACAGAAAATTCAAAAGTTGAACCAACAGGTTTAAGTATAAATAGTTTACCAATAGAAAAAGCTGGCTTAACATACACAGTAACAATAGAAGAAACAAAAGCACCAGAAGGATATATTGGAATTGATGATGATATAATAATTACAGCAACATCAGCAAAAGTTGGAGATGAACTTCAATTAGTATCAAAAGATCTACAAATTTCAAATGCAAGAAAAGTTGAAGTAAAACCAACAGAAATCTATGTAGAAGTAGAAAACAAAGCAGAAACAGGTACATTTAGATTAGTATTAGTAAAATACATTAAAGATAGTGAAAAACCATTACCAGGAGCAGAATTTAATGTAACTATAAGTCAAGGAGATACACCTATTTATAAAGCAGAACATTTAGTAACAAATGCAAATGGTCAATTAATAGAAATAGATGGAACAACAGATATTAAAACAACAGGTGTAAGTATAACAAATCTACCTATTACAGATGGAGGATTAACATATACAGTAACAATAGAAGAAACAAAAGCACCAGATGGATTTGATAAGATAGAAGAACCAATAACATTTGATGTAAAATCAATAGTTACTGATGATGTATATGAATTAGTACCTGAGACTGAAAATGCACAACTAGAAAATGTAAAATCAATAGAAATAACTTCAGATGAAATTAGGGTTGAAGTAGAAGATACAACAAAACAAGGAACTTTCGGATTTGAATTGATTAAATATATTGCTGGAACAGACACTGTATTACCAGGAGCAGAATTTAATGTAACAATAGAAAAAGATAATGGAGATAATGCAAAAGAAACAATTTACTCTGCAACAGGTCTAGTAACAGATGAAAATGGTAAATTAACTGTAGTAGAAGATACAACAAATGTTACAACACCAGAAGTAAGTTTAACAAATTTACCAATAAAGAAAGCCGGAGAACAATATATTGTAACAATTACAGAAACAAAAGCACCAAAAGGATATATTCTAAATAATAAACCAATAACAGTAAAAGCAACATCAATAGAAACAGCAAACGGACTACAATTAAAACCACAAGAAAAGACAACAATAGAAAATGCAAGATCATATGAAGTAACAGCTAACAAGATAATAGTAGAAGTAGAAAATACTCCAAAATCAGGTGAATTCGAGTTAGAATTAATTAAATACAGTAAAGGCAAAGAAACAAAATTAGCTGGAGCAGTATTCAATGTTGAAGTTAAGACTAACGGAGAAAACATTTACCAAGCAAGAGGCTTAGTAACTAATACTCAAGGTAAATTAGTAGAAGTAGAAGGTACAACAGTTGTATTAACAGAAGGTGTAAGTATAACAGATTTACCAATAGAAGAAGAAGGACAAGAATTTGAAATAACAATAAGAGAAACATCAGCACCATCAGGATATACAGGAATAGATGGAACTATCCTATTTACTGTAACATCTGAACTTAAAGGAGACAAATATCAATTAGTAGCAAAAGAAGGAAGAGCTTTAAGTAATACAAGAAGTGTAGAAGTAACAGCAGATAAAGTTACAGTAGAAGTTGATAATACACAGATAAATGGACAATTCGCACTTAACTTAATAAAATTAATTAAAGGAACAACAACTGGATTAAAAGATGCTACATTTGATGTAACAATAAGTGCTGGAGAAAATGTTATTTATAAGGGAACAAACTTAGTAACAGATGCAACAGGTAAATTGGTTGAAACATATGAAACAGACAGAGATCCAGAAGATGTAAGTATAACAAGTTTACCAATAGCAGATGAACAAATTACATATACAATTACAATTAAAGAAACAAGTGCACCTGAAGGGTATATAGGAATTTCTGAAGAACTTGTTATTAAAGCAGAATCAGAATTATCAGAATCTGGATATATTCTAAAATCACAAGAAGAAACATTAAAAAATGCTAAACGTGTTGAAGTTAGACCTAGTGAAGTATATGTAGAAGTTGAAAATACACCAAAAGCTGGATATTTCGGACTAGAATTAACTAAGTTCGGAGAAGATGATGAAAAACTAGAAGGAGCAGAATTTAGTGTAACAATCAATGATGGTACAAAAGATATTTACAAAGGAACAGGTTTAGTAACAGATAAAGATGGTAAATTAAAAGAAGTAAACGCTTCAGATGATGATGTAAATATTAATAGACTACCAATCGAAAAAGCTGGATTGAAATATACTATAACAATAAGAGAAACAAAGGCACCTACAGGATATATAGGAATTTCAGGACCAATAGAAATTATAGCTGAATCAGTGGAAACAGAAAACGGCTTAGAATTAATACCACAAGAAGAATTAGAAATTACAAATGCTAAGTCAGTTAAAGTAGAAGCTGGAAAAGTAATAGTAGAAGTAGAAAATACAAAAGAAACAGGTTCTTTCGGCTTAGACTTAATCAAATATATCGAAAATACAGAAAAACCATTAAAAGGAGCAAAATTCACAGTATTTATTAGAAAAGGTTTAGAACCTGTATATGCCGGAGTTAACCTAGTAACAAATGAACAAGGAAAACTTGAATATGTAGACGGAGTATCAGATGTATACTGGGGAGAAAGCTTAGAGAAAATAGCTATAAATGCAGCTGGTGAAAAATATACAGTAACTATCATAGAAACAGAAGCACCAGAAGGTTATATAGGAATTGAAGGAAAGATTGAATTTACTGTAACTTCAAAACAAACAGATGACGGATTTGTACTAGAAGAAGAAATTGAAGAAACACATATTACAAATGCAAAATCTGTAGAAGTAAAACCAACTCAAGTAACAGTAAAAGTAGAAAATGAACAAGTATATACATCTAAACCAGGAGAATTCCAATTAAAACTAGTTAAATATGAAGAAGGAACAGATAGAAGACTAGAAAATGCAGTATTTAATGTAACAATAAAAGATAATGAAAATAAAACAATTTATGATGCTAAAGACTTGATAACAGATTCTAAGGGTAGATTAGTAGAAGAATTATCAGGAAAACAAATTGGAGATAAACTTGTAAAAACAGAAGTAAAAGTTGGCAAATCAATTACAAGCCTACCAATAACAGGTCCTGGTAAGGAATATACAATCACAATTGAAGAAAAAGAAGCACCAGATGGATACTTAGGCTTAAAAGGAAAGATTACAATTAAAGCTACATCAACTGAAACAGATGATGGATATGTTCTAGTAGAAAAAGACAAAGATACAAAAGTTACAAATGCAAAATCTGTTGAAATAAAACCAGGTCAAGTAATAGTAGAAGCTGAAAATACACCAATATCTGGTAACTTCAGATTAGAATTAATCAAATATGAAAAAGACTCAGAAAAACCATTACCAGGAGCAGAATTCACAGTATTAATCAAGAAAGGTGTAAGATTTGTATATGCTGCAACAGATTTAGTAACAAATAATGAAGGACAACTAGAGTTTGTTGATGAAAAATCTAAAGCAGTAATTGGGGAAAGCTTAGATAAGATAGCAATAGAAAAAGATAACCAAGAATATACAGTAATAATCAAAGAAACAAAAGCACCAGAAGGATATATTGGAATTACAGAAGACATAGTATTTAAAGCAACCTCTGTAAGAAAAGGCGATGGATATACATTAAAAGCACAACCTAAAGATACAACAGTAGCAAATGCAAAATCTGTTGAAGTACAAGAAGGCAGAATTATAGTAGAAGTAGAAAACTCACCAGATACTACTGAAACACCAGGACAATTCAAGTTAACATTAATTAAGTATGAAGCTGAAACAACAACTCCATTAGAAGGAGCAGAATTTAGTGTAACAATTAATGATGGTATGTCAGATATCTACAAAGGAACAGGCTTAACAACTAATGAATATGGTGAATTGGTTGAAACTGAAACTTCAGATATTACTCCAAAAGATGTAAGCATTAAGAACCTACCTATTACAGAAGCTGGATTAATATACACAGTAACAATAAATGAAACAAAAGCACCAGATGGATATATCCTAAATAATAAACCAATTACAATTAAAGCAGTATCACAAGAAACAGAAAATGGATTACAATTAATTACAAGAGGTAAAGTAACAGTAGAAAATACTAAATTAGTTGAAGTAACAGCTGGCGAAATACATGTTGAAGTAGAAAACACATCAACTGAAACTGAAAAGAAAGGACAATTCGAATTAGAGTTAATTAAATACATAAAAGATACACAAACAGAATTAGCCGGAGCAGTATTTAATGTAACAATAAGTGATGGAGAAACAGAGATTTACAAAGGAACAGGCTTAGTAACAAACATCGAAGGTAAACTAGTTGAAGTATCAGATACAGAAGTAGAACCAGAAGGTGTAAGTATAACAAATTTACCAATACAAAGTGCCGGAAAAGAATATACAGTAACAATAGAAGAAACAAAGGCACCAGACGGATATACTAAATTACAAGATAAATTTGAATTTAAAGTAAAATCTGTAGAAATAGATGGTAAATATAAATTACAAGCAGACGATACTATCAAAGTTCAAAATGTAAAATCTGTAGAAGTAACATCAGATAAGATTGAAGTAGCAGTTGAAAACACACCAACAAAAGTTGAAGGAAAAGGACAATTCGCACTTAACTTAATTAAATTAATAGAAGATACAACAACAGGACTAGAAGGAGCAAAATTCGATGTAACAATTAGTGCTAATGGAGAAAACATTTATGAAGGTGTAGGCTTAACAACAAATGCAGCTGGTAAGTTGATAGAAACAGATGAAACAGAAAAAGAACCAACTGACGCAACTATAACAAACTTACCAATAAAAGAGGCAGGAATCACATATACAATTACAATTAAAGAAACAAGTGCACCAGAAGGATATATTGGAATTGATGAACCAATAGTTATAACTGCACAATCAGAAGCATCAGAAGACGGATTCGTATTAAGTGCACAAAGCCTAGATCTAGAAAATGCTAAAGCAGTTGAAATTAGAGAAACTGAAGTATATGTAGAAGTTGAAAACACAGCAAAGACTGGACATTTCGGCTTAGATTTAACTAAGTTCAAGAAGGGAACAAAAGTACCATTAGCCGACGCAGAATTTAGTGTAACAATCAGTGATGGTACAAAAGATATCTACAAAGGAACAGGATTAGTAACTGATGAAAATGGTAAATTAAAAGAAACTGCAACTTCAAAAGTTGAACCACAAGGTGTAAGAATTGATAATCTACCAATAGAAAAGGCTGGATTAACATACACAGTAACAATCACAGAAACAAAAGCACCTGAAGGATATAGAGAAATTATAGGCGCAATAGAAATTACAGCAAAATCAATAGAAGTTGAAGATGGCTTTGAATTACAACCACAAAGAAAATCTACATCATTTACAAATACTAAATCAGTTGAAGTAACTGCTGATAAGATATTAGTAGAAATTGAAAATAAATCAATAGCAGGAGCTTTCGGACTAAAATTAATCAAATATTCTGAGGATACAGATCGACCATTAGCCGGAGCAGAATTCACAGTATTAATTAGAAAAGGTTTAACATTTGTATATGCAGCAACTAACTTAGTAACAGATAAAGATGGACAACTTAGATATGTAGAAGGAACTTCTGAAGTAATACTAGGACAAAGTCTAGATAATATAGATATATATTCAGCAGATGAAGAATATACAGTAATAATTAAAGAAACAAAAGCACCATATGGATATAAAGGAATTGAAGGAAATATCGAATTTACTGTAACTCCAAAAGAAACAGAAGAAGGATATGTATTAGAAGATAAACAGTTAGAAGTAGAAAATGCAAAATCTGTTGAAATAGAATCAGGAGTAATTACTGTAGAAGTAGAAAATACACAAGAAGATATTGATATACCAGGACAATTTAGATTAACATTAATCAAGTATCAATCAGGAACATCAACTACACTAGAAAATGCAATATTCAATGTAACAATAAAAGAAGATGGTAAGACAGTTTATGAAGCTGAAAAATTAGTAACAAATGAAGAAGGTAAATTAGTAGAAGTACTATCTGGAAAAGACATTGATGGAGAAACGGTAACAACAGAAGTAAAGACCGGAGATTCAATTAGAAATATTCAAATAACAGGACCTAACAAGACATATACAGTAACAATAAAAGAAGTAAAAGCACCAAAAGGATATATGGGAATGACAGGTGAAATCACATTTGAAGCTACATCAACAGAAATTGAGGAAGGATATGTATTAGAAGCTAAGGCTGAAGATACAGAAATCAAAAATGCTAAATCTGTTAAAGTAAAACCTGGTCAAATACTAGTAGAAGTTGAAAACGATGTTATCGAAGTTCATAAAGGTGTAAAAGAAGTGTATAACCAAGACTCTGGATATGATGCAAAAGAACAACATGATTGGGTAATTCAATCAAATGTTCCAGCATATATCAAAGATTACACAAAATATGCTATAACAGACGTTATCGACGAAAAATTAGAATTCTCTGGCTTAGGAAATGTAACAGTAACATTAAAAGATGCAAAAGACTCAGAATCTGGAACAGAATTAGTTGCAGAAAGAGATTATCAAAAAGCATATAATGCAGACACAAGAACATTAACAATAACATTTATAGATGAAACATTCGAAGGCGGAAAAGGCTCTTTAGTAGGCGGAAAAGTAGTTGAAGTAAGATTTAACACAACATTCAAGCTAAACGATAAAGGTGAAATCGAAGCAATGGGTGAAAAAGTACCTAACCAAGCTACATTAACATACAATAATGGTTCAGATGAGGATAAACAATTAAAAACAGAAACGCCAGAAGTACATACAGGAGGAATTAAGTTATTCAAATTTGGAACAGTAGATGGAAAACAAGTAGAATTGAAAGGTGCACAATTCAAGATTGCAAGAACTAAAGATGACGCTGAAAATGGAAAATTTATAAAAGTTAGAAATGATAATGTCGAAGATACAGAAGAAGATATTGTAGCAACATCAGATGAAAACGGTATAGTAACATTTGCAGGATTTGAATTTGGTGAAGATGCAATGGACTCAGACGAGAACAAAAATGAAGAAACTGGCTTATACACATATAACTATGAAGAAAAAGAAACAAAATATTGGGTAGTTGAAACAGTAGCTCCAGATGGATATGTTAAATTAAATAAACCAATAGAAGTTACAATTAATAAAGATAGTTATAAAGCTGAAATTACAAATATGCCAAAAGTTGAAAACAAAACAACAACTACAGACGATGAGATATTCGACTTAAGCTTACGTAAATTCATTACAAAAGTTGGAGATACAACATATGATGATAGAGAGCCAACTAAAGATAAGATAGACACAACACATCTAACAGATGATGATGATGCAACAACCACAGCAGAATACAAACATACAAAACAACCAGTAACTGCAAAACGTGGAGATACAGTAATCTACACATTAAGAGTATTCAATGAAGGTGAAAAGGCAGGATATGCAACAGAAGTTACAGATCACTTACCAGAATCACTAGAATTTGTAAAAGACAGTGATATCAATAAAGAATACAAGTGGGAAGTTGTAGAAGACTCAGACGGAAGAGTAGTAAAAACAAAATACTTAGAAAATGAATTAATAAAACCATTTGACCCAGAAACAAAAACTCTAGATTATAGAGATATCAAGATCGAATGTAGAATTTCAACAAATGCAGAAGTAAAAGTTTACTTAACAAACATTGCTGAAATCACAGATGATGCAGATGAAAACAAAGAACCAGTTGAAGACAGAGACAGTAAAGAAAAAGTAAAAGTACCAGAAGATAAAGATTTACCAAACTACAAACAAGAAGAAATTGACAAACAAAAAGATGATGAATATATTCCTGGTGATGAAGATGATGACGACTTCGAGAAAGTTTATGTTGAAGACGATAATGATGAAGATGATGACAAGATATTCGACTTAAGCTTACGTAAATTCATTACAAAAGTTGGAGATACAACATATAATGATAGAGAACCAACTGAAGAAAAAATAGACACAACACCTCTAAAAGATGAGAACGATGCAACAACTACAGCAGAATACAAACATACAAAACAACCAGTAACTGCAAAACGTGGAGATACAGTAATCTACACATTAAGAGTATTCAACGAAGGTGAAAAGGCAGGATATGCAACAGAAGTTACAGATCACTTACCAGAATCACTAGAATTTGTTGAAAACAGTGCAGTAAATACAGAATACAAGTGGGAAGTTGTAGAGAACTCAAACGGAAGAGTAGTAAGAACAACATACTTAAAAGATGAACTAATACAACCATTTGACCCAGAAAAAGGAACTCTAGATTATAAAGATATCCAAATCGAATGTAGAATTTCAACAAATGCAAAAGTAAAAGTTTACTTAACAAACATTGCTGAAATCACAGATGATGCAGATGAAAACAAACAACCAGTTGAAGATAGAGACAGCAAGAAACCTGCAGATATACCAGAAGATGAAAAATTACCAGACTATAAACAAGAAGAAATTGACAAACAAAAAGATGATGAATATATTCCAGGTCAAGAAGATGATGACGACTTCGAAAAAGTTTATGTTGAAGAAAGCACTGAAGAAGATAACAAGATATTCGACTTAAGCTTACGTAAATTCATAGCACAAGTTGGAGATACAACATATGATAGAGAGCCAACTAAGGAAAGAATAGACACAACATCTCTAACAGATGAGGACGATACAACAACTACAGCAGAATACAAACATACAAAACAACCAGTAACTGCAAAACGTGGAGATACAGTAATCTA
>CANRGE010000027.1 GCA_947630065.1 uncultured Clostridia bacterium | reverse complement strand
CTCAATTATATATGATTTGAATCACTTATTCAATTTTTATAACTTTGTTTCACATCAATTGTAATACAACATTTTATAAATATATAATACTAAATAATATTTATTAAAATTAAAAAATTTTTAATAGAAAATGAATATTATAAAGTAAAAATAAAAAGATAAAAATTCCGTTCTCCAAGGCGTTATAGACAAGTTGGTTTTAAGAAATATTGAGCTTAGCAAAAGCATTATGGCGCTGTCGCATCTCTTGTGTCGAACTCGTTTTTATCTTTTTATTTTTTACTTATAAATACAAAGCAATTATTTATTGGCAGTTAAGATTTTAACATTTTCAAATAATTCAATTAATTTAAACTTAAAACTAATAGTAGAATCATCTTTCTCAGAAATTAGACTATATCCTTCAGAAGACATATCACTTTTCATAATATCTTTTGATTCATTAGGAACAATACCAGAACTTACATCTACAAAACATAGAGGAGGGAACATTACACACCACCAATTTTGACCACTAGCTTCTCCAATTTTTATTCTTAAAGCATCATAATATCCACTTGGGAAACTTATATCTCCATAACTTTTTGTAGGAAAAGGATAATTACCAATTTCAACAGTTACATCATAATTATAACCATTTTCTTTAATTGTATTTTGAGCAATTTCCTTAAATTCATTTAAATGTTCATTAGCTATTGCAATAGCTTCTTCTTTATTAGAAACATCTTTACAAATAGAATTCATATATTCTAGAACATTATCACGAACAATATATTTTAAATTTTGGTCTTCAACAGTATCACTATTAGCTATAACATGTAATCTAAAAATATTTTCACTTAAATCTGTAGAAACACCATTAACATATGAAATTGCACAAACTGATGTATATATAAAAAGTAAAAATAATATCAAAATGGAATATTTTACTTTTTTATTACATATAATATTTAATATAGTTTTCAATATAAATACCTCCATTTAAAAATGTAAAAATATGTTTATACAAAAAGTATTAACCAAAAAAATAAAAATATACACAAAACTTAAAAATATATCCAAAAATGGTTTAAAAATATAACACTGCACAGAAAATTTACAAAGTAAATTTTCGCGTCAACAAATCTTTACGCTTCTTTGAGACCTTGAATTTAGATAGCAGACTTTAAGATGTAGAGAAAAGGTCTCTCGAAGCGAGATTTGTTCTATTAATAAAAAATAGAATAACACAAGAAAAAAATGTCGAAATTTAATACACGATTTTTGTATTTATTTTGAAATATTCTTGACATATAATTGTAAAGAATGGTAAAATTTACCAGTACAAACGAAAAGAAAGTGGGTAATAGTATGAAGAATGAAGATTTTATAATCGAAAAAATATGTAGTTTCTATGTAAATGATTGGCACTTAACTACAATGACATTACCAAGAATAAATAAACAAATAGAAGAAAATATAAAAATAGTAACATTATTAGAAAAAGGAATAAAAAATAATATAATAGAACTTTTATCAAAAATGAATTTATCAGAAGAATTAAAGAAAAAAATTTTAGACATAGATTGGACAAGCAATGAAACATGTAAATATAGTGATATAGAGAAAAAACTACAAAAATCATTAAAAAAACAAAGTAAAATAGAAATATTCGTAAATGGAAGTAATGAATACATACAATTAATTAATGAAGCAATAGAAAAATATGCAAAAAAGAATATTAAAAAACTAAAAAATAAAGAAATTTCTGTAGTAAACTGCTATGAAGTAACACAATTTTCAAATATTTCTGAAATTTTAAATAAACATGAATTAATATTAAATACATCTGGAACAAAACAAATAGAAGAAGTATTTACAGGATACAAGAAAATAAGTTAAATAAAAAAAATAATATTGCACAGAAAATTTACTTTGTAAATTTTCGCGTCAACAAATCTTTACGCTTCTTTGAGACCTTGAATTTAGATAACAAACTTTAAGATGTAGAGAAAAGGTCTCGCGATGCAAGATTTGTTCGTATAAAAATAATGCATATTGACGATTTTAAAATTATAGTATATTATATAGTAACTATAACTTAATAAAAAGGAAGTATGCACTTATGGAAGAAAATTATATAAAAGCAAAAGATTTATTAAAAAAATACAATCAAGAGCAATTATTAGTTTGCTATGATAAACTATCAAAAGAAAACCAAGAAAAGCTTATAAATCAGATATTAAATATAGACTTTGAACAAATAACAGATTTATATGAAAAAACAAAAAAACAAATAACATATACGAATTGCAAAGTAGAGCCTTTATCTTATGTAGATAAATACAAAATGTCAGTTGAAGATAGAGCAAAGTATAAACAATTAGGCGAAGATATAATAAAACAAGGAAAATATGCAGTTGTTACAATGGCAGGAGGACAAGGGACAAGGCTAGGACATAATGCTCCTAAAGGTACATTTGAAATAGGTATAGGAATACATAAATCTCTATTTGAAGCATTATCAGACACATTGAAAAAAGCTATGAAAAAATATGATGTAAAAATACCATGGTATATAATGACAAGTGTTGAAAATAATTCTCAAACAATAGAGTTTTTTGAAAATCATAATTATTTTGGAATAGATAAAAAAGATGTTAAATTCTTTATACAAGGCGAATTACCAATGGTTAGTGAAGAAGGAAAAATACTAGTAGATGAAAAAGGACTAGTAAAACAAGCAGCAGATGGACATGGTGGAATATTTGAAGCTATGTATAAAGAAGGTATATTACAAGATATGGAAAATAGAAAAATAGAATGGATATTCGTAGCTGGAGTAGACAATATTTTAGCTGGAATGGTAGATCCATTATTAACAGGACTTGCAATATCACAAAATTGTTTAGCTGCTGGAAAGTCAGTTGTAAAAAGAGATCCATTTGAAAATGTTGGAGTTTTTTGCAAAAAAAATAACAGACCAAGTGTTATAGAATATACAGAAATAACAGAAGAAATGGCAAAACAAAGAGATCAAAATGGAGAGTTATTATATGGTGAATCACATATTTTATGCAATCTATTTAATATAAAATCATTAGAAGAAATTTCAAAAAACAAATTACCATATCATAGTGCACATAAAAAAGCAAAATATATTAATGAAGAAGGAAAATTAATTGAACCTGAAAAACCAAATGCTTATAAATTTGAAGCATTTATATTTGATGCGTTTGAAAGATTAAATGATATGGCCATTATGAGAGTAAAAAGAGAAGAAGAATTTGCACCTGTTAAAAATGCGCAAGGTGAAGATAGTCCAGAAACAGCAAAAGAATTATACCTAAAATTTATAGAAAATAAAGACTAAACATATAAAAGTATAGAAATAGTAAGAAAAAATGAATTTTGCTTTAAGAAAGGATGATAAAAAATGGAATATTTAAAAAAATATGAAGAATGGTGCAATAATCCAATTTTTGATTTAGAAACTCGAAAAGAATTAGAAAGTATAAAAAATAATGAAGAAGAAATAAAAGACAGATTTTATAAAGACTTGGAATTTGGAACAGGAGGATTACGAGGAGTAATAGGTAATGGAACAAACAGAATGAATATATATACAGTTACAAAAGCAACTCAAGGACTTGCAAATTATATAATAAAAAAAGGTGCTCAACAAAAAGGAGTAGCTATAAGCTATGACTCTAGAAGAATGTCAAAAGAATTTAGTCAAGCAACAGCATTATGCTTAAATGCAAATGGAATAAAAACATATATATTTAAAGAATTAAGACCAGTTCCAGAATTGTCTTTTTCAGTAAGAGAATTAAAATGTACAGCTGGAATAATGATTACTGCAAGTCATAATCCACCAAAATATAATGGATATAAAGTATATTGGGAAGATGGAGCACAAGTAACACCACCAGTAGATAAAGAAATTATAGATGAAGTAAATGCAATACGAGATTTTTCTGTAATAAAAACTATGCCAAAAAATGAAGCAATAGAAAAAGGGCTATATGTAGAAATTGGAGAAGAAATAGACCAAAAATATTTTGAAATAATAAAAACACAAAGCTTAAATAGAGACATAATAAAAGAAGTAGAAAAAGATATAAAAATTGTTTATACACCTTTACATGGAACAGGTAATATACCTGTAAGAACAGTATTGAAAGATTTAGGCTTTAGTAATGTTTATGTAGTACCAGAACAAGAAAAACCAGATGGAAATTTTCCAACAGTGGATTATCCAAATCCAGAAGATCCAAAAGCTTTTAAATTAGCACTAGAACTTGCTAAAAAAGTTGATGCAGATATAATTACTGCAACAGATCCAGACGCAGATAGACTTGGAATATATGCAAAAGACTCAAAAACTGGAGAATATATTAGTTTTACAGGAAATATGACATCAATGTTAATTGCAGAGTATATTTTATCTCAAAGAAAAGAAAAAGGAAAATTGCATAACAATGGTGCATTTGTAAAATCTATAGTATCAACTAAATTAGCAGATGCAATAGCTGAAAATTATAACTTGAAATTATTTGAAGTTTTAACAGGCTTTAAATATATAGGCGAAAAAATGAGAGAATTTGAAACAGAAGGTAAATATGTATATGAATTTGGATTTGAAGAAAGCTATGGTTGTTTAGTTGGAACACACGCAAGAGATAAAGACGGAATAACAGCAGTAATGATGCTTGCAGAAGCAGCAGCATTTTATAAAAAACAAGGATTAACTTTATGGGATCAAATGTTAAGAATTTATGAGAAATATGGTTATTATAGAGAAGGTATGGCAACTATGACATTAGAAGGAGCAGAAGGAGCAGAAAAAATAAATCAAATGATGAAAAAACTAAGAGAAGAACCTATTTCACAATTTGGACAATTTAAAGTTAAACAAATTAAAGATTATAAATTAGGAACAATATTATCAATAGAAGATGGAAGTACATCTAAATTAGAAATGCCAACATCAAATGTATTATATTATGAATTAGAAAATAATAGTTGGTGTTGTGCAAGACCTTCAGGAACAGAACCAAAAATAAAATTCTACATGGGAGTAAAAGGACAAACTATGCAAGAAGCAGAAGAAATGCTAAAGAACTTAAAACAAGCAGTATTAGAAAAAGTAGAAAAATAAATATATATGGCAGACCATTTTGGTCTGCCAAAAAAATATAAAAAAGAAATATCCCTTGAAATAACATATAAAATATGGTAATATCTAAAATATGAAATGTGCTTATAGCTCAGCAGGATAGAGCAATCGCCTCCTAAGCGATAGATGGTGGTTCGAGTCCGCCTAGGCACACCAGAATATGTAAAAAATAAAAAGTATGAGGTAAAACGATTATAATAATGGAAAAAGAAAAATTTATGCAAGAAGCTCTAAAAGAGGCAAAAAAAGCATATGATAAACTTGAAGTACCAGTAGGAGTTGTAATAGTAAAAGATAATAAAATAATAGCAAGAGCGCATAATGTAAAAGAAGAAAAATTAGATACAACTAAACATGCAGAAATAATTGCAATACAAAAAGCAAGTAAAAAATTAAAAAATTGGAGATTAACAGATTGTGAAATGTATGTAACTTTAGAGCCATGTTCAATGTGTGCTGGTGCATTAATAAATTCAAGAATAAAAAAAGTATATATAGGAGCAATGGATTCAAAAGCAGGAGCATGTGGTTCAGTTTTAAATCTATTAGAAGATTATACATTTAATCATAAAGTTGAAATGGAAAAAGGAATATTAGAAGAAAAATGTAAAGAAATCTTACAAGATTTTTTTAAAGAATTAAGAAAAACCAAATAAGAAGAGGTGTCTGAGAGGTTTAAAGTATGTGTCTCGAAAACACATGTAGATAATATCTACCGTGGGTTCGAATCCCACCCTCTTCGCCAAATTTAGAATGGAGGAAAATATTGAAATTCCAAAGCAAAAATACTGTAAAAAAAATAATGATGATAGCAGGAATTACAATACTTATAATGATAGTTATAAGTATTATTTTAAGGTATAGTGTAGAAGGCGAAGAAAATATGCCATTTGAATTAACAAAAATAATGTTAATAAGTTCTGCAGAAGGAAAACAAATAGACGAAAACAATCTAAATTGGAATATGGAGTTATTTCAAACAAATGATATATACATAAATATAGCTAGAAATAAAAATTACGGAAAAAGAGAAATCATTAATAAACTTGTATTAAGTCAAATAAAAGTAACAAATGCACCACAAATAGGGAATGTAAAATTTTATAGACCAGTGGAAAATACAGAAGATAAATATAATGAAGAATATGAAATAAAAGAACAAATAGAATATAAAGGTGCAGAAAAATCCAATTTAAATAATCTTGAAGTAGCAAATCAAGGAGGATTAATATTAATAAGATGTATAAATGAAAACTTAGGTAATTATCAAGCACAAGAATCAGAAGAAATAAAACATGACGGAACTTTGTTATCTAAAATAGGTATAAAAAATGAACAAATAAAATTTAAAATAGAATTTGATATAGAAATAACATTAGAATCAGAAAAAACATATAAGGCACATGTGGCACAAGAATTACCAATACAAAATGTAGTACAACAAGGAGTAACAAATGAGCAAATAACAGATATGAAGGAAATTATATTTAAAAGAGAGCAAAAATAATTAATTAATATTAATTTTAAAACAATAAGTAAATTCACAATATAATAAAATAAAAAATTCCGTTCTCCAAGGCGTTATAGACAAGTTGGTTTTAACAAGTGAAGAGACACACTATTCTCAGCAAAAGCATTATGGCGCTGTCGCTTCTCAAGGTCGAACTCGTTTTTTATTTTATTATATTGTGAGTTTTGATATAATATTTGAGATTAAAGTAAAAAATACATTTTTTCTATTGCTAAAACATATTTTTTACTATATAATTACAAAGTAACTAAGCTTACATTTGTATGGAGAACTTTCTGATAAAAAACTATGAACCTTGTCAGGTCGGAAACGAAGCAGCAATAAGTAGTGTATTATGTGGAAAGTTTTCCATAGAGATGTAAGTTTTGTATTAAGAGGTGAAACTATGGCATATACAGCACTTTACAGGAAATTTAGACCATTAACATTTGATGAAATGGTTGGACAAGAACATATTACAAAGACATTAAAAAATCAAATAATGTCAGGAAGAGTTGGACATGCATATTTATTTAATGGAGGAAGAGGAACAGGAAAGACTTCAGCAGCAAAAGTCTTTGCAAGAGCAATTAATTGTTTGAATCCTAAAGATGGTGAGCCATGTAATGAATGTGAAATATGTAAAGGAATAATTTCAGGTTCATTAACAGATGTTGTAGAAATGGATGCGGCTTCAAACAATAGTGTAGAAGATATTAGAGCAATTAGGGATGAAGTAAATTTTCTACCAACACTTGCAAAATATAGAGTCTATATAATAGATGAGGTACATATGTTATCTACAGGAGCTTTTAATGCATTATTAAAAACATTAGAAGAACCACCAGAACATGTAAAATTTATTTTAGCAACAACAGAGCCACAAAAACTTCCTGCAACAATACTTTCAAGATGTCAAAGATTCGACTTTAAAAGAATATCAAATGAAAATATTATAAAAAGATTAAAAATAGTATGTGAAGCAAGCAATATTAAAATAACAGAAGAAGCTTTAAATATAATAGCTGTGTTATCAGAAGGGGCAATGAGAGATGCATTATCAATATTAGAAAGATGCTTGCAAGATGGAATAGATAACATAGATGAAGATAAAATAAAAGAATTAGTTGGAATACCAAAAATAGTATTTGTAAATAAAATTGTAAAAGCTATATTAGAATATAATGTAGAAGATGCATTACAAGCATTAGAAGAAGTGCTACAAGATGGAAAAGATATAAATAATTTGTTATGGGAAATAATTAAATATGTTAAAGATATTCTAATGTTTAAAACAACAAAAGAATTACAAATATACTCTAAAGACGAATTAGAACAAATAGCAGAATTAGAAAAAAATACATCAAAAGAAAGATTAATTAATATAATATATTCATTATCTGAAACAGAAAACAATATAAAATGGTCTTCACAAAAAAATATAATGTTACAAACAGGAATAATAAAATTATGTGCAAGTACACAAGCCGATGGGCTAGAAGAATTAAAAAATAAGATAAATATATTAGAGCAAAAAATTGCAACAGGAAATATAGTTGTAAATAGTTCAAACTCGAAAAATATATCACAGACAACAAAAATAGCTAATAATCAAAATTCAAATAAAACGCCATCAAGACCAATAAAAAAATCTGAAAATTATTGGCAAGATATATTAAATAATTTAAAATCATCTGGAAAAATGGTATTATACTCAAATTTAATTAGTACACGAGCAGTACAAATTGATGACTTAACTGTAGGAATTGAATTTCCGAATGGATTAACAGCATTTGGAAAAACATTACTCGAAAAACCAGAAAATATAAATGAATTAACAAAACAAATTTCTATGGCATGTGGAAAAGAAATGAGAGTAAAATATATAGATTTAAAATCACAAAACAACGATTCTGAAGATGAAAGTATAGAACAAATTGCAAAAGATTTGGATATACCAATAAATATAATAGAAGAATAGGAGGAAAATAAAATGTCAAAAAGAGGTGGATTCCCAGGAGGTATGGGAGGATTTGGCGGAATGAATATAAATAATTTAATGAAAGAAGCCAAAAAATTACAAGCAGATATGGAAAAATCACAAGAAGAATTATCACAAAAAGAATTTGAAGCAACAGCAGGTGGAGGAGCAATAACTGTAAAAGTAGCAGGAGATAAATCGATAAAAGAAATAAAATTACAAAAAGAAATAGTAGATCCTGATGATGTAGAAATGTTACAAGATTTAATTATAACATGTGTAAATGAAGCATTAAGAAAAGTAGATGCTGCTCAATCAGCACAATTTGGAAAATATAATATCCCAGGATTAATGTAAAAGGAGAAATAAATGTCGTACTATTCACCATCAATAGAAAAATTAGTAGAAGCATTTGAAAAATTACCAAGTATAGGACATAAAACAGCAGTAAGACTGGCATTTCATATTTTAGATTCTTCACAAGAAGAAACAAATGAATTTATAAATGCTATACAAAGTGCAAAAGCAAATTTAAAATTCTGTTCAAAGTGCTTTAATATATCAGATACAGATCCATGTCCAATATGTGCAAATGAAAAAAGAGAAAAATCTACAATATGTGTAGTTGAAGATGTAAAAGATATAATAGCAATGGAAAAAACACATGAATTTAAAGGAGTATATCATGTATTACATGGCTCAATATCTCCAATGAATGGAATTGGACCAGAAGATATAAAATTAAAAGAACTAATATCAAGACTAAATCCAGAAGAAGTAAAAGAAGTAATACTTGCGACAAATCCTAGAGTCGAAGGAGAAGCAACAGCAATGTATATATCAAAACTTGTAAAACCTTTAGGAATAAAAGTAACAAGAATTGCACATGGAATACCAGTAGGAGGAGATTTAGAATATACAGATGAAATAACTCTGACAAAAGCATTAGAAGGAAGAAGAGAAATATAACTAATTAGAATTTGTAGCACCAATTGTACTTAAATTTTCTCCCAATGCCGAGAAAAAATTGCCGAGAATATTTATTTCATCATTAGATAAATCTTGACTGATAAGAATAGATATAAAACTTGCAATAATTACTAACTCACTACCAGAATAATTACTTAAACAATTCATGTACTCACCCAGTATAATGATATGAAATAAAAAGGTATATATTGCATTTCCAATAAGGTAAAAATGCAAAAAAATTGACAAATGAGTTAAAAAAATATATACTAAATAAAAATATTTAGTAGGAGGGATAGGCATGAAAGATATTGAATGGGCAAGTAATTTACGGAAGAAACTTCTAATAGAAGTGATGGGAACTATGTTTGAAACTCCAATATTTTATGAACAAAAAATAATAATTCCAGAATATGTTGTTTGTAAATGGAAATTAGAGGAGGATGATATCATAGATAACCTTGCATATTTAAAATTTCTTTTGAAAACTCCAAAACATTATACAAACATGCCTGACAGAAAATCAATTTACCAAGTGGTTAGAAATAAAAATGGGAAATTGGTTTTAAAAAGAGTAGAAAATTGAATATTCTTTTAAAAATACGAAAATGTTATACATTTTCGTATTTTTGTATGTAAATAATATATAGAAAATTTTGTAAAAATTAACGATTTTTAAATCTTTTTTCTTGCATATTTCCGTAGGTTAAAGTATAATTACACTAGGTTAAAAAATAGAAAAGAGGTTAAAAAATGGACAGACCAGAAGAAACAATAATTGAAAGAGATATTGATAAAGAAATGAGAAATGCATATATAGATTATGCTATGAGTGTTATTGTACAAAGAG
Source organism: uncultured Clostridia bacterium (assembly GCA_947630065.1). Taxonomy (GTDB): domain Bacteria; phylum Bacillota; class Clostridia; order TANB77; family CAG-508; genus RGIG8482. Next base: position 18,780 of record CANRGE010000027.1, on the reverse strand, counting down.
CCCTACCAGATGTAAGAGACGGATTAAAACCAGTTCATAGAAGAATTTTATATGCAATGCATGAAGATGGAATAACATCAGACAAGCCATACAGAAAATGCGCCAATACAGTTGGTTCAGTTTTAGGAAGATATCATCCTCATGGAGATTCATCAGTTTATGATGCTATGGTAAGAATGGCACAAGATTTTTCACTTAGATATGTATTAATAGATGGACATGGAAACTTCGGTTCAATAGATGGCGATGGAGCTGCAGCAATGAGGTATACTGAAGCAAGAATGGCAAAAATATCAAACTATATGTTAGCAGATATAGAAAAAAATACAGTTAACTTTATGCCTAACTATGACGATAGATTACAAGAACCAACAGTTCTACCAGCAAGAATACCAGCATTATTAATAAATGGTTCATCAGGAATTGCAGTAGGTATGGCTACAAATATACCACCACACAATTTAACAGAAGTTATAAATGGTGTAATAAAAGTAATTGACGAAGATGATGTAACAGTCGAAGATTTAATGAGTGTAATAAAAGGACCAGATTTTCCAACAGAAGGATTAATATTAGGAAGAGAAGGAATAAAAGAAGCATATAGTACAGGAAAAGGAAAAATAACAGTAAGAGCAGAAGCTGAAATAGAAGAAATGTCAGGAAACAAGCAAAGAATAGTAGTTCGTTCTTTGCCATATCAAGTAAATAAAGCAAGGCTTATAGAAAACATATCTCATTTAGTAAGAGATAAAAGAATAGAAGGAATTTCAGATTTAAGAGATGAATCTGATAGAAATGAAAAAGTTAGAATAATAATAGAATTAAAAAAAGATGCAAATGCTCAAGTAGTTTTAAATCAATTATACAAAAATACACAATTACAAGATACATTTGGAATTATAATGTTAGCACTTGTTAATGGAGAACCAAAAATATTAACATTAAAACAATGTATAGAATACTATTTAGACCATAGAAAAGAAGTAGTATTAAGAAGAACAAAATTTGAACTAGACAAAGCAGAAGCAAGAGCACATATATTAGAAGGATTGCGTATAGCAATAGACAATATTGATGAAGTAATACAAATTATACGTTCTTCATATGATGATGCCAAAGAAAAATTAATGGATAGATTTAAATTAACAGATATTCAAGCTCAAGCTATATTAGACATGAGATTGAAAACATTATCAGGTTTACAAAGAGAAAAGATAGAAGAAGAATACAATGAATTAATGAAATTAATAGCACACTTAAAAGAAATTTTAGGAAGTGAAAAATTAGTATTCGATATTATAAAAGAAGAATTAATAGAAATTAGAGACAAATTTGGAGACGAAAGAAAAACTAAAATTGTTGCAGCAGAAGGAGAATTAGAGGTAGAAGACTTAATAAAAGAAGAACAAACAGTAATAGCTCTAACACACTTTGGTTATATAAAAAGAATGCCAATAGATACATATAAGAGCCAAAGAAGAGGTGGAAAAGGAATTACTGGAATAGCAACAAGAGAAGAAGATTTTGTAAAACAAATATTTACAGCATCTACACATGATACTATATTATTCTTTAGTAATAAAGGAAAACTATATAAATTAAAAGGTTATGAAGTACCAGAAGCAGGAAGAACTGCAAAAGGTACAGCAATAGTTAATTTATTAAGTTTAGACCCAGGAGAAAAAATATCAGCAGTAATACCAATTCAAAACTTTGCAGAGGGAAAATATCTACTAATGGCAACTAAAAATGGTATTATAAAGAAAACACCATTAGCAGAATATAATACAAGTAGGAAGAATGGACTTCAAGGAATAGCATTAAAAGAAGATGATGAATTAATAACAGTAAGATTAACAGATGGAGAAGATAATGTTGTTCTAGTAACAAGAGAAGGTATGAGTATTACATTTGATGAAAAAGATGTACGTCCAATGGGAAGAGTATCACAAGGTGTAATAGGAATAAAACTATCTGAAGGCGACTATGTAATAGGAATGGAATCTATAGTATCAAATGCAAAAGCTACTTTACTTGCAATAACAGAAAATGGATTTGGAAAAAGAACAGAACTAGAAGAATATAGAGTTCAAACAAGAGGTGGAAAAGGTGTAATAACATACAAAATAACACCAAAAACAGGAAAAATTGTAGGAATAAGAATTGCAACAGAAGATGAAGATGTAATGCTAATTACAGATACAGGAACAATAATTAGACTATCTGTAAAAGAAGTAAGTGTATTAGGCAGATCAACACAAGGTGTTACATTAATGAGAACAAACGATGGTGGCAAAGTTGTAAGTATAGAAACTATAGAAAAAGAAGAAAATGAAGAATAAAAAATATAAATAAATGTAGACCAACTATATTTTGTCAATAGAAAAATAAAGAAATACCTACAAAGACATACTCTATAAATGTAGGGGCGATTTTAATCGCCCGCTCTTCAATGGATATGCTAATAAAAATAGCCAATAAAAAATTAACTAGATAAAATGAAATAAAAAAATGAATATAAGAAAGTTCTTCGAAGAATTTTTTATATCCCAAAAAAATAATTGACAGGATAACAATTAGAGAATATAATAAATGCATAAAAAAATTAAAAATGAAGGAGAAAAACGAAAGATGAAAAACGTTGATATTGTAACACACACACACACACACACACACACACACACACACACACGAATAGGAAGGAAAAAGGAATAACACTAATAGCATTAATAATAACTGTAATTATTTTACTTATTTTAGTAGGGGTTTCTATTAATTATTTTACTGCAAATGATAGCATAATAAATAAATCTGAGATTGCAGTAAAAAATTATAATAAAGAAAAAGCAATAGAAGATATGCAATTTATATTAGCAGACACAATTATAGATATGGAAAAAAATAGTGATTTAAATCAAAAATTAGAACTTATTAAACAAAAAGAAGATGAGATTAAATATTCTACAATATATGAAAATCAAATAGTTATACTTTACGAAAATTATGTATTTACTATATCAGAAGACTTAAAAATAATAAGCGTAACAGAAGAAGGACAAGCAAATATAGACTTGGATATTGAAAAAAAATACTATACTGCACATGTTGTTGCAACTATATCTGGATTGAATATTGAAAATTTAACAATTGAGAGTATTCAAAAAGAAGGAGAAGAAATACCAGGAAATGAAGCTAATTTTGATTTCGATAAACCAGGAGAATATAAGATAATAATTAAATTATCAAATGGAACAAAAGTTGAAAAGTTAATAGAAATGGAAGAGATTTCTCAATTTGATTTATTCGACTATTGCAGTAAAACTGGGAAATCATTAAGTTATTTTGGATTAAAATCATCATGGAGCAACTCAGAAAGAAAAACTTTTGCATTGTGGAATGTAGGAGCAGGGAAATGGAATGGCTCTGGTAATTATTCAGGAACTTTTACAATAGCTGCTACAAGTATAAAAGAAATAATTTTATTTAATAATGTATATGCTAATTTTATGTTACAAGCAGATGGAAGTGCTACAATATACGGAAGAATAGTTGTGAATTATACTGACGGAACAAATAGTTCAAAAAATACTGCAACGAGAACCAAAGGAGCGGTTGGGCAATATGTATCATATCCAGCAGAAGTATCAGTGAATAAAGATAAAATAATATCATCAATACAATTTATAATAGCTGGAACAGATAAAGGTTCTGCAGGAGCTCAAGGGTATATAAAAGAAATTTTATTAAGAAATGTTTAAAGAAAAATAAAAGCAATCCACAAAAGTTATATTTTTGTGGATTGCTTTATACATATAAAAACAAATGTTAATTATTTTTAACCGGATTATCAAAATTATAAATAAAATTCTCACATATCTGAAGGATGAATTGTAAAAGATAATAACAATTTCATATTTTTTGATTTTATAATGAAAAATGAATTTTAAATTATAAAATAGGAATCGAATATAGATTAGTTGGAGATTATTATTTTCCAAACATAGTATTACCAAAATCAAAAAGAACAGGCAATGTAGGAAAATTCGGAATATTAAGAGCATAAGAAATCGTATTAAATGAAATAATAAATTCAAGAAAATAAAAAACTATTTAAAAATAAGCAATTTTGTGCTATACTATAAATAATATGAAAAAAGAGGTGGTTGAAAATGCAACAAGTAACAAGTTTACAGCAAATAGAAACATTTATTAATCAAAATGGAGAAATGGTAATTGGAAAAAATAGTAAAAATGCTGTAGTAGTAATGAGTATGGAAGAATATAGAAATAATATTTTCGATAATGAAACAGTAAATAAACTTTTAAAATCAGAAGAAGATATTGAAAAAGGTAGAACAAGAAAAGCAACAGAAGTAATAAAGGAGTTAAGATCAAAGTATGGATTTTAAAAATAAACTTTTTGAAGTAGAATTTACTGATGAATGTATCGAAGAAATGATTGAAATCTATGAGTATATATCCAATAATCTAAAAGAAGATAATGTAGCTAAAAAATTAATGACCGAAGTAACGAGTAAAATATTGGATTTAGCAAATGCTCCAGAATTATATATGAAAATTGGAAGAGTTGATAGATTAAAACGAGAATATCATAGAATGGTAGTAAAAAATTATGTTGTATTATATACAATAGATTTTGAAAAGAAAAAAGTATTTATTTCTCATATGATATATGGGAGAAGAAATTACTTTAATTAATAAAACAGAACAAATCTCGCTTCGCGAGACCTTTTCTCTACATCTTAAAGTTTGCTATCTAAATTCAAGGTCTCAAAGAAGCGTAAAGATTTGTTGACGCGAAAATTTACAAAGTAAATTTTCTGTGCAATGTTATTTTATTATATAATAGGAAAGTAGAACTTTCCTATTATATAATAAAAGCAATCCACAAAAGTTATATTTTTGTAGATTGCTTTATACATATAAAAAACAAATATTAATTATTTAATTTTTTAAATCTAATATCTTCACCAAAAAATCTACAAATATTATAATTACCAACAAAACGAGAAAAAATTCTTTCATCATATGTATCTTTAATATTTTGCAAATTTAAATTTGTTGAAATTATAGTTTTAGTTATATGATTATTTTGATTTAAAATACGTGTATTTATAATATCAAATAATTCTGTATATTTCATACTATTCATACATTCAGTTCCTAAATCATCTATAATTAATAAATCAACTTCAAGAATATTATCATAAACTTCTTTTGAAATATTAGCCTTACCAAATCTATAATCTAAAATGGTATCTAACATAACAGACGCAGTTTGATATAAAACTGTTTTTCCTTTTTTTAAAATTTCATTTGCAATACAACTAGATAAATAAGTTTTACCTAAACCAGTATTACCTATAAAAAGTAAATTCTTTTCAGTTGAATCATCAAAATTATCAATAAAATTCTCACAAATTTCTTTTATATTAATAATATTTTGTTTTGGAGAAATATTAGATTTATACAATTTTTCATCTACTGAATCAGAATAAACATCTAATGAAAAATTTTTAAAATCATAATCTTGAATGTTTGAAATATTAGATTTATTATATTCAAGATTAAACAATTTCTGTTTTATACAATTACATAAAGAAGAATTAAAATTTGAATGTACATAACCGGTATCTTTGCATATTTCACATTCATATTTTGGAACAAAAAAATCTTCTGTAATATTAATTTTTTTTAAAATCTTAGATTTTTCTAATTTTAATTCTTCTGTTTTTTTCTTTAAATCATTAATATATTCAGTAGAATTAGGTGATGAAATAATTAATTTAGCTGTATTTATAGCAAAATTATTTATTTCTTTATCAATTTGTTCTAATCTTGGATTTTCTTTATATAAATTTTCAACTCTTTTATCTAATTCAATTTCAGCTTTTAATTTTTTTTGCTCATATTCTTTTAATAAAGTTTTTAAAGTGGACTCACTCATAAATATTCTAAAACTCCTAACAAATTTATTTATTTTGGCTATTAGCATAAAGAGAATCTAAATTATTATAATTTCGTTGTTCATAATTATTAAAAGCTTTTTTCTCTAATGCTTTTATATCCTTCTTTTTCTGCTTTTGTTCAACAAGAAAAGCCTGTACATCATTTGCTGTTTTAAGATTGTGCTCATACCAATCTGTAATAGTTTTATTTATATATTCAAAAGAAGGATTTGATGTTGATGTAGTCTTTTTTAAAGCTATTTCTATAATATCTAAAGGAAATTTATAATCAACAATCCATTTTTCAATATATGCCTCTTCATATTGAGTAAGCATTCTGTTAAGACCTAACTTTTTAGAAATAGATTTTTTTATAGCATTTAATTTTTCATGCTTTTGATAATATAAATCTAAATCTGAAAAAGTTTTTATTTTATTCATGTGCCATGCATCAGCAACAGTTTGAATATATGGTCTGTTTAATGCTGAACGCTCATAACAATACCTAAATAATGCAATCATAACTTGTTCATCAAAACCATATTTTTTAAACCACAAATCTATATCATTAAACCATGAAGGAGACATAATACCTTGGAAAAAGGATGTATTTATAGTATCAATAGCTTTTGCTCTAATTTGATTTTCCATATTTTTTGCAGCATCTGTAGCAGAAGCTGAAAGTCTAGGTTTGTATAATTTATGTAATTCAAGCTCTTGTAAATTATTAATAATATATCCTGTATTTTTTTTCGTGATTATTTCTGCATCTTCTAAATATTTTAAAGCATCTTGTATTACTTTAAAAGGTAAAGAAAGCTTTTTAGATAAATCATTTACTTTTATATCTTTGTTATATTTTGAAAGGAATACAATATATAAATATACCTTTATAAAATCTCCACTCATTTGAGAAAGATATTCAGTAAAGAAAACATCTGGAATTGTTGTAGATGAAAACAACATAGATATATCATTTTGTTCTAATTTCATAAGCTATATCTCCTTAAAAATTTAGTAATAATATATCAAATTATATCATTTTTAGGAGCTCATTACAATAAAAACAATTTAAAATAATGAAAATATATGTTGCTAATCATTATGCTTGTTATATAAATAAATTTTAGGATTTTTTATAAATTTAAATAGATAATAAATAACATATAAAATATTTTCATGATTAAAACCAACTATACTAAAAATAGCTAAAGGCATACAAAATATAATAAAAACAAATATTTTTACATCCAAACTTTTAAAAATAAGTTGACACAAACTAAAAATGAATGAACACCAAATTAAATTTAGAATAGCAGTAGAATAATCTAAAAAACCAAATAATTTATTATTAAAATTATAATTTTTAGGAAAAATAAACTTCATATAATTATCCTTTCATAATTTGTTTTAAGCCATATAAACCAGAAGAAAAATCTGTAGATAAACCACCAATAAACTCTTTAATAAAAGAATTTGCTTTTATCAAACTAAAAATACAACCACAAATAAGTAATTTTGAAAAGAGGCTATTTATATTAAATTCAATAGAAAAAGTGATTACGAGAATAAAAGCGATAAAAATTTGAATAAAAAGTAAAGAAAGGAAACATTTAAACCAAGCACGAAAAAAACTAGAAGTACTTTGAGTACATAAGCTTAAAAAAGCGAAAGGTGATATGAAAACAAATGCTTTTATCATAATATATCTAATTGAATATGTAAAAGAAAGATTTAAAAAGCCAATAGAAGTAATACTTTTAAGAATACCGTCAATAGAAAATATATTCAAATTATTTTCTTCTATATGGACAATAGAATTCATTAAATTAACTACATTTGAAAAATTAATTTCAGTATTAAATAAATTACTTCCTAATTCTAAGACTGCATTTGAAATAATGGAATTAAAAAATAATAATCTATCACAAATAAATAGAGAGCCATTCATAAAAATACCAAAGAACAATAATTTAAAAATAAAACTAGTAGGTCTCTCAACTTGACCAATACCAAAATTTGCTAACAATAGTTTTATACAATAATAAATTAAAAATCCTAATATTAAAGAATTAGCAATTAGTAATATTCCATTAGATGCAGATGTACCAAAAAGACTTTTAAAATAAGAAGTAGATAAAATAGATTCGTCTACGAAAGTAATATTATCAAGTATAGAATATAAATTATTGTCAACAGAAGAAAAAAGAGAACTAAAAATATTATTAATCGTATCAATAATAACTTGAGTAACATCTAAAGAATCGTTCAAAAAAAATCACATCCTATCAGCCAACTAAACTTTCTATTGCAGATAAAATTAAATCTATTGATAAGATAAAAGCATAGGAAAAAAGAGAACCTTTTATTAATTTTTTTCCTGTTCTAATTTTTTCTTCATCACCGAAACTAAATTTTTTCATAAAAACTCCAGTACCTACAGCTATTGCAGCAGCCGGAGTTGCTAACTTTATTAGCCAACTTTCTATTTGCTCAAAAGCTTTATTTAATGTGCTAATAATTTTAGGATCACCACAATAAGAAGTGGTAGAAAAAGAAAAAATAAATATAAAAATTAGAAATATAAAAAATAAAATAAAAATGAAATTCTTTTTTTTAGTTAAATTTTTAAAATAATTATACATATAAAATCATCCTTTCGTTTTAAAATATGGGTTAAGCTTTAGTTTCATTGGACTATAAATTTTATATCCATCAGATAAAAAAGCAAGACAAGAAAATGTTTCCAAATTCTGTGTAAAAAATTTAGTATCAAAAATATAATCAAATTCTGTAGATTTATTTACACTTTCTGTAATATTAGAATCCATAGAATTTAAAGTATCAGATAAATAGCTATAATTAGTAATTTTAGCATTTTCAGATATACTTCTAGAAATTTTAACTTTATCTTCTTTTCCAATTTGTTTTTGAATATCTTCTATTGTAAAAGTATCATCAGTTCTAAACCAAAGTTTATTAATTAGATTTTGAATAATAACTTTAACACAATATTGATTATTAATTGTATTCATTAAAGAAGAATAACTTTGAGTAGCTACAATATTAATACATTTTGCTTCACGAGATTGAGAAAAAAAGTCTGCATCAGATGTTGTAATATACTCATGAAATTCATCACAAATAAAAGCAACAGGTCTAATATTTTCAAAAGAACTATGAGCAAGTCTAGACAGTACTTCAGTTTGAAAATCGAGTTTCATATATGTAGCAATAATTTTAGACAAGTTCTTATATTCAGAAATATTCATATTTAATACAACGATTTTTCCATGTGATATTAAATCTTTGAAACCATGAAAATTAATGTCATTTTTTTCAGGGGAAAAAGTATTAAGAATATCATAATCAGAAACAAATAAATTAGTTATTCTAGTAATTTCTGACTTTATAATTGATAGCGTTCTAGAATCAAGACAATTGAATTCTTTTTCAAAAAATTCAATAGAAGAAAGTGCATCATAACAATCTTTTCGAGATAATTTTCCAGAATTAAAAAGTGTTTTTATAATTTGTAATTTTTCTAAATAATAATTGGGAACCGTAACGATTTTATGTAGCTCTACGAAGGTAACATAACCATCATTATATAGTCTACAAAACTTTATACATTCAGTTAATACTTGTTCAACTTTATCTAACCAATATGAATCAGAATTGTTTTCAGAAAATAAAGTTAAAATGGTTTTTAGTCTATTAGCAATTATTGCAGGTTTTAAGTTTGGCTTATGTAATGGATTATATTTAAATTTACCACCAAGCTCAATAACATATAAGTCAGACAATCTATTAGCTTGAACGCAAAAATTATAAATAGCTTTATAAAAATTACCTTTAACATCAAGAATCAACATACCGAGCTTATTGCTTTTTGAATTAGACATATAATTTATTAATTGCTTGGCAAAAGGATACATACAAGAACTTGTTTTACCACTTCCAATTGTACCTGTAACTAAAATATTTTGATATAAGCTTTTTTCAGGAATAAATATTTTTTCATTATTATTTGAATTTCCAACATATAAAAATAAATTAGAATCAGGTTTAATTAAATAATTTTTAAAATTTGTAGGGGATTTTTTATTTTTTTTATAAAAATTTAATTTAATAAATAGATTAAAAATTGAATTAGAAGAAATAATACAAGATATTATGTAAGAAATAATAAATGCAATTTTTATATAGTGCCAAGCTAAAGGGTATTTAATACAAATATCATAAGGATGTATAGAATACGGTATTATTATACTATTAGAAAAATAAATTGGAAAAAATAAAAGAATACCTATGATTAATAAAATAAAACTAACAGTAAAAATAAAAAATAATCTTTGTGAAAGTTTTGCTTTTAATTAAAACACCTCCTTGTCGTAAAAGTTATTAGCTTTAATTTTTAATTTTGAACCTTGTAAGTTATGGAAAATTTTTGTATCGAAAAAAATATAAAATGAATAAAAAATGATAAAAATATTAATACTGAAAGTAATAAAGAATAAATTAATTAAAAATTCTATAAGTAATCACCACCTAACGTAGAGCAATAATACAATAAAAAAATAAGTTTGTCTATACTTTTTTTAAAATTTGTGATAAAATTTTTATAATGTCAAAAAATAAGGAGGAAATAATATGAAAATAGAAAAAACTACAAAAATCGGAGAATTATTAGAAAATGCTCCAGAAAAAGCAGAAATATTACTAAATGCAGGAATGCATTGTTTAGGATGCCCAGCATCTCAAGAAGAAACAATAGAAGAAGCATGTATGGTACATGGAATAGATGTAGAAGAAATAATAAAAGAATTAAACAAATAATATAATTATTAAATAAGACTTTTATTATGAAATAACCAATTTTATGTTAAAAAGAAGATAAAAATTCTAAATAACATAAAATTGGTTATAAAAAACATAAAAAAATAACAAAAAAAAGAAAAAAATATGAAAAAAAGATTGACAGAAGCGCTAAAATGTTGTAACATATATAAGTGCTTTATAAAAATGCAGATATGGGCCATTAGCTCAGGTGGTAGAGCACTTGACTTTTAATCAAGTTGTCCGCAGTTCGAGTCTGCGATGGCTCACCAAAAGAATATTAATTGCATTAATATTCTTTTATAAGGCCCCGTGGTCAAGCGGTTAAGACATCGCCCTTTCACGGCGGAGACATGGGTTCGATTCCCGTCGGGGTCACCAAATGCCACTTTAGCTCAGTTGGTAGAGCAACTGACTTGTAATCAGTAGGTCGTCCGTTCAAGTCGGACAAGTGGCTCCAAACTTAAACCTAGACTTTCTAAGGATTGCCTAGGTTTTTGTTTTACTTATTTTTATTAAATATTTTAAATATTTTCTACATTTTTAACATTTTAGTGTGTCAAAAGGTGTGTCAAAAAAATGATAATTCGAAATATTACTATTTGACAAAATATAAAGAGTAATGATATAGTAAACCTACCTTTCTCTAAAAGCTAGAAAGGAGGGAGCATTTCTTCGTGGAAGAATTATTACAAGTGCTAAAACTTTATTTGATTTACTTAATAGTAAAGCATTTGAGTGAGTAGCACAAAGGAAAAGACTAAGTAACCGTAATACCTAGTCTTTTTTACATTTCTTCGTTTTAGAATTATTATCGACGTCTTGATGTTATTATAGCATCTATTGTATAATATGTCAAATTACTATACTTTATTCAATAAATTTACGTCAAACAATATTATAATTTTATTATTTGACAAAACATAAAGAGTAATGCTATATATACCTACCTTTCTCCAAAAGGTAGAAAGGAGGTACATAAATGAAAGACCTAATAAGATTACTAAAACTCTATTTGATTTATTTGATTATAAAATTATGGAGTGATTAGTAAAGCAAAAAGACTAGGAAATTGTTCGGACTTCCTAGTCTTTTTATACATAAATTACTTGACCTATTAAGTAATTGCTATAATTATAATAACATTTATTTTATAATATGTCAAATTGGATTTTTTATTACTCAATAAAAATTAAATTACAATATGAAATGAAAAACTTAAAATATCTTGTAATATATGATATAATATATGCAAAAGTTATATTAAATGTATATAAGGAGAGAAAGAATGAAAACTGCAATTGTAACAGGTGGTGCAAAAGGAATAGGTGCAGCAATAGTAGAAACTCTTGCAAAAGAGAATATTAATGTAGTAATTAATTATAAAAACTCAAAAGAAGAAGCAGAAAAATTAAAAGAAAAATTAGAAAATCAAAATTGTAATGTAGAAATATTTAAAGCAGATGTCTCAAAAAGAGAAGAAGCAATAAATTTGGTAAATTTTACAATAAAAACTTTTGGAAAAGTAGATATTCTAATAAATAATGCTGGTATATCACAAATAAAACTATTTACAGACATTACAGATAAAGATTGGAATAATATGTTATCAAATAACTTAAATTCAGTATTTTATATGACACAAGAAGTCGTAAAAGGAATGATATCAAGAAAAGAAGGATGCATAATAAATATATCATCAATAGATGCCGTTACAGGAGCAGCTTGCGAAGTTCATTATTCTGTTGCAAAAGCGGGAATAGATGGTCTAACAAAAGCATTGGCAAAAGAATTAGCTTTATCTAATATAAGAGTAAATTCAATAGCACCAGGAATAATAGATACAACAATGAATGATAATTTATCAGAAGCAGATATGATAGAAACAATTAAAGAAGTTCCAATGCAAAAAAAAGGAAAGCCAGAAGATATTGCAAAATGTGTTAAATGGTTAATTGAAGACGAATATACAACAGGACAAGTTATTTCAATAAATGGTGGTTGGCATATATAAAAATAACTGTCTCAAATTTTGAGACAGTTATTTTTATATATGTTATTAATCACTAATTTTTCTTTTATAATTTCCTGAAATTATTTTTGGAAGATAAGTAATAATTTTATATACTGCTAATCTTATTTTTTTACTCCAAATATAAGATTTTCTTAATTTTCTTACAGTAGGTAAATTTTCATTTTCTTCCTCTGTTGTAACTAATGCCAAAACATTTTTTTCGATAGGAAATATATAATTTTGACCATTATTATTATCCCAATTGCCATTATTATCTTTAAAACAGAAATTGAAAGATTCATCATCTGTTAAAGTAATTTCAGCTTGGAAACCTAAATCAGTTTTTTCCATTTCTATATCATTAAGTTCATTCCAATTTAAGCCAAAACCATAATGTATAAATACTTCTTCAGAATTATTTTTAAATAATTCACCTATATAAGAAATCTTTACAACACTATTTTCTATTAATTTATCAGTATTAAAAAATATATTTTTTGTTAATTCCATTATCTTCTCTCCTCAATTTATCTTTTGTATAACCTATTATAATATTAAAAAAATTTTTATTCAAGTATTTTTTACAATAATTTACTTATTTTGATAAAATTTTTCCAATAATATAGAATTCGTCCTCGTTAGTAATTGGTATTTCAGTAGCATCACTACTTTCTGTTCTTAAAAATATTTTTCCTTTTCTAGCAAAAAATTTTCTAATTAATATTTCACCATTAAGGCTAAATAAACCATAATCTTTACTATTTAATGGAGTATTAAATTCTATAAAAACATATGAACCTTTCTTAAATCTTGGTTCCATTGAATTGTCATTAACTTTTAAAGCTATTGCTGAACTAGGAAGATTTGATGGACAATCAATAAAATCGTCAATAGAATTCACAGCTAAAATTTTATTATAAGATATATGATTAATAACATCATAATTTTCTTGATCTTCATTAATTGATTTATCATAAGTATACATTAATTGTTGATAAGGAATATCTAATGCCTTGCATATACTTTTTAAAGCTTTATGGCTTGGATTTCTTTCTCCTTTTTCAATATGTGTTAAATGACCAATATTAATATCAGTTAATTTTGCAAGTTCTGTTTTAGTCATATTTTTTTCTTTTCTTGCTTTAGCAATCATATCACCAATCATAAATTTTACCTCTTTCTACAAAAATTTACTTTATTATATATAAAAAAACATTATTTGTCTAGTAGTAAATGAAAAATAATATTAAAAACCTATAAAATTATAAAATAGCCATAATAAAATAAAAGAAATTGAAAACAAAAAATAATTATACAAATAAAATATCACACAACTATTGACTTGTCAAATTGATTGTGATAATATAATTGACAAATAGTAAATCAAAAGAATAGGAGCTGAAAAAATGTTTAAAAATAATATTAAATTATACAGAAAACAATGTAATATGAGTTTGGAAGAAATGGCTAAGAAAGTCGGAATATCAACAGGATATTTATGTCATTTAGAAAAAGGAACAAGAGCAAATCCATCTGTAGAAATAATGGAAAAAATTTGTAAAGTATTAAACAAGAAAATATCAGAAGTTTTTTTTCAATAAGTAAATTATATATTCATTGACAAAAGAAAAACTAAATAATAAAATTATATTAGAATAATATAATTATAATAAATAAGTTTTTTGATATAGGTGAATATTATGAGAAATAATAGGTATAAAGGAAGAAAAGCTAATAGAAGAAAAAAAAGCATATTTAGTCAGGCACAAATACAAAAAATAATTAAAATATCTGCAATACTTTTTATTGTTATAGTTTTTTCTATTGTATTTGCTTTAATGAATTCTGTTAATAATGAAATAATTACTAGAATGAAAATTGAAGGAATAGATGTATCTAATCTAGAAATAAAAGAAGCATATGAAAAAATAAATAATGAAATAAAAGAAAGAATTTCAAAAAATATAAATATAAAATATAAAGATTATGAAACAACTATAAGTCTAGAGCAAATAGAAGCAATGATTAATACACAAGAAGAAGTAAATTATGCATATAAAATAGGTAGAGACAAAAACATTATAAAAAGTAATTATCAAATATTATTTACAATGCTATTTGGAAGAAACATAGAGGGAAGTATTAGTGTAAATGAACAAGAACTAAATAATGTTATAGATGACATATCTGTAAAAATACCAGGTATAAAAATAGATCCAAGCTATTACATAGAAGATGACAATCTAATTATTTCTAGAGGACAAAAAGGAATAGAAATACAAAAAGAAAAATTAAAAAAAGATATATTAAAAAGTATAGAAAAACAAATACATAAAAATGAAGAACAAACAATAGAATTACAAGTAGCTGAATTAGAACCTGCAAATATAGACATAGATAAAATATATAAAGAAGTATATAAGAAACCTGAAAATGCATATTACGAAATAGAGACATCAAAAGTGTTTTCAGAAGTAAATGGTATAGATTTTGCTATTTCAGTAGAAGATGCAAAAGCAATGTTACAAGAACAAAAAGAAGAATACATAATTCCATTAAAAGTAACAGTGCCAGAAGTAACTATACAAGCATTAGGAAATAAAGTATTTGCAGATGAACTAGGAAAGTATAGTACAAGGTATAGTATAACAAATGAAAATAGAAATACAAATATAGAATTAGCCTCTAAAAAAATAGATGGATATATATTAAAACCAGGAGAAGTATTTTCTTACAATCAAATAGTAGGAGAAAGAACAATAGCAGCAGGATATAAAGAAGCAGCGGTATATATAAATGGTGAAGTAGCAGATGGAATAGGTGGAGGAATATGTCAAGTCTCATCAACACTGTATAATGCTGCGTTATATGCAAACTTAGAAATAGTATCAAGAAAAAACCATTATTTTTTAACATCATATGTAGGAGCCAGTAGAGATGCAACAGTATCATATGGTTCTATAGATTTTAAATTTAAAAACAATAGAAATTATCCAATAAAAATAAGTTGTACAGCTAAAAATGGAATATCAGAAGTAAAAATTTTAGGCACAAAAGAAGAAACAGAATATGAAGTAGTAATTCAAAACGAAGTAACACAAGTAATTCCATATACAACTAAATATGTAGAAACAACTGAATTAGCTACTGGGGAAGAAAATATTGTAAGACAAGGAACAAATGGTTATAAAAGTGAAGCATATAAAGTATTAAAACTAGATGGAAAAGTAATATCAAAAACATTATTATCAAAAGACTCATATAATCCTATGCAAGAAATAATAGAAAAAGGAAAATAAAAAAATATAGAACTTATAATTGTTTGGTATTATAAGTTCTATATTTTTATAATAAGTAGTTTAGTTAGATTGTATAAAAGCAACAATAGTAATAATAAGATAAAAATTCCGTTCTCCAAGGCGTTTTAGATAAGTTGGTTTTAGAAAGAATGAGACACACTCATCTTAGCAAAAGCATTATGGCGCTGTCGCTTCTCAGGGTCGAACTCGTTTTTATCTTATTATTACTATTATTTGAGCGATAATTCCATATAAAAACCTTATTAAATAGGATTTTATTCTATCTATTGACAAAAATGCGATACAAGTATTATAATATCAAAGATAAATGGGTGACTAGCTCAGTTGGTAGAGCAGCTGACTCTTAATCAGAAGGTCGAGGGTTCGACCCCCTCGTTGCCCACCATGCAAAAGCTTAGACTTTTTTAACAATTGTCTAAGCTTTTGCTTTATCTAATTTAGTAGATATTAAAAAAATTATAAAAGAAAAGGAAAATTAAAAATGATAATAAATACAGGAATGAGGACAGATATACCTGCTTTTTATTCTAATTGGTTACTAAATAGAATAAAAGAAGGATATGTTTATGTTAGAAATCCATATTATAAACATCAAGTAACTAAATATAGTTTAAATCCAAATGTTGTTGATTGTTTAGCATTTTGTACTAAAAATCCACATCCGTTAATTTCTCATTTGTCAGAATTAGACCAATATAAGCAATTTTGGTTTGTAACAATTACACCATATGGAAAAGATATAGAGCCAAATGTTCCAGATAAAAAACAAGTAATTAGTGATTTTAAAAAATTATCAGAACATTTAGGAAAAAAGTCTGTTGCAATTCGTTATGATCCAATATTTATAAATGATAAATTTGATATAAGTATGCATATTAAATGTTTTGAAAAATTATTAAGTGAATTAAAAGGGTATACTGAAGATTGTACAATTAGTTTTTTAGATATGTATGAAAAAGTAAAAAGAAATGCACCTGATTTAAGACCACCAACAGAAGATGAACAAATACAAATAGCGAAAGCATTTTCAAGAATAGGAAAAGAAAATAACATTACTATACATTCTTGCTGTGAAAAAGCAATTTTAAAAGATTATGGTTTAGATATAACAGGTTGTATGAGTAAAGAAATAATAGAAAAAGCAATAGGAAATAAATTAAATACACCAAAAAGCAATAGCAAAAGAGAAGGATGTACCTGTTTATTAGGAAACGATATAGGTGCATATAATACTTGTATACATTTGTGTAAATATTGTTATGCAAATGCAAATCAGGGAATGGTAAGAGAAAATATAAAAAAACATAATCCTAATTCACAATTTTTAATTGGAGAGCTAGAATCAGAAGACAAAATAACAGAAGCCAATCAAAAAAGTTGGCTTAGTATAGATAATCAAATTAGTTTTTTTAGATAGAAGTATAAATTATTAAAAAGCAAGTAAAATAGATTGATACGAGCAAGTGAAAATATTTACAATCACTTTCTTTTTTGATATACTTTAATCAGCTAAATACGAGTAAGTTGTAAAGGAGATTAGATAAGAAAACTGGAATTTATACACCACAAATTTATTATTCAATTTTAAAAAGTGAACTATAAAAAGAGTGAAAAATTAAAATTTAATTAAGTGTAAGACAAATAGTAATTTATGGGGAGAAATAATGATGACTTTTTTATTTGCTTTAGTTATACCTTTACTTATTATGTTTATGATATATGTAGTGCCAGTAATATTAATATTATTTGCTATAATATATGTAATAAAATCGAAATCAATAGATATAACTTGTAAAATTTTAATAATTGCAATTATTATACTATGTATATTAATAGTATTTATAACATTAATACATATTGAGCCAGATAAACCAAATGAATTATATACAAAAATGAAAGAAATTAATGATAGTCAAAGCATTATAGGACTATCAAAAGAGCAAGTTGTTGAATTATTAGGAGAACCAGCTAAAATAAATAAATCCAAAGATACTGATAAAGAAGTTTATTTATATAATGCAGGTTATGTATTTAAAGAAATAAATTGGAGAAAGAGATTTACTCTCTGGTCAAAGACTTATTATTATGTATTTTCGGTAAATTTTGATAAAACAGATAAAGTAGAATCTACTTCCTTCAACGAATCTTTAGAATTGTATGTGCCATAATACAATTATTTCGGAGCAGAAAAAAACTAAATTATTAGTTGGATAAATAGTAATTTGTTATTCAGATAAAAAAATTACAACTTTGCGAGTAAGTAAAATCAATAAAACTTACTTACAGGTAACTATATTACAAAAAAGTGCGTACTTCCTAAATATAAAATACTCTGCTATAATGCAAATATAATAAAAATTTAGGAGGTATTAGAAATGGAAAATTGGGCTTATGGTTTTAGTTTAAATCACGAAGGAGCAGGAGTTGGAATAATTTATTATTCAAAAAAATATTTTGAAAGAAAAGGTATAGTAAATCCTGCAAATGCAAAACCTTATTCAGATGAAGAAATAAACACAATAAAAAGTGGAGCAATAGAAGGAGCAACAAATTATACAAGCAATGTTCCTGAAAATGCAATAGTTGGAATGAATGTTTTAAATAGTGATAAGGTATTTTGGTATGATGAAGAAAATTC
>CANRGE010000026.1 GCA_947630065.1 uncultured Clostridia bacterium | reverse complement strand
ACAGAAAATTTACTTTGTAAATTTTCGCGTCAACAAATCTTTACGCTTCTTTGAGACCTTGAATTTAGATAGCAAAAACTTTAAGATGTAGAGAAAAGGTCTCAAAGAAGCGAGATTTGTTCTTTTACTATTGTGTTTTTGAAAAAATAGTTGACAATTGAAATAACTAAATATAATATAAATGAAACTATACTATAAAAAGGAAGAATTAAAAAATTGGAAATAACAGGACAATTAAATGAAATAATTTATCAAAATGAAATAAATGGATATACAATTGCTACATTAGAAACAGATAAGGAAGAAATAACTGTTGTGGGTTATTTACCATTTATAAACATAGGTGATAATTTAAAATTAATAGGAAAGTATGTTACTCATCAAGAATATGGAGAACAGTTTAAAATAGAAACTTTTGAAAAAGTAATGCCTCAAACATTATCAGCTCTAGAAAAGTATTTATCAAATGGAATAATAAAAGGAATAGGACCATCAACTGCTAAAAAAATAGTAAATACTTTTGGAGAAGAAACTATAAGCATATTTAAGTTTGAACCAGAAAAATTAGCTACTATAAGAGGTATTACAAAAGAAAAAGCTTTGTTAATGTCAGAAGAATTTAATCAAAATTGGGAACTATGGCAAATTGTAGGATTTTTAGAAAAGTTTGGAATAGCTGTATCAAATGCGAAAAAAATATATAAATTATTAGGAGTAGATGCTGTACGAAAAATAGAAGAAGAACCATATATTTTAGTAGATATTGCAAGAGGTGTTGATTTTAAAAAAATAGATAAAATGGCACTGGATATTGGAATACCACTTGCTAATGAAAATAGAATAAAAAGTGGAATAAAGTATAGTTTAATTAGAGTAAGTTATAATGGACACACTTGTGTATTAGAAGAAAACTTAATACAATTTGTGCAAGAATTATTAGGCATAGATGCAGACTTAATACAAGATAAAATAGTAGATTTAAAAGTAACCAAAGAAATAGTAGTAGAAGAAAGAGAAGATGGCAAAAAATGGGTATATTTAGCACCATTTTTTAAAGCAGAAGAGAACATAGCTAATAATTTAATTGCATTACAAAATGCACCAAATATGAAAGAAATATCAAATTTTAAGAAGGAATTAAAAAATATAGAAAAAAATTCTGAAATAAAGTTATCTGATAAGCAAAAAGAAGCAATAGAAGCAATAAATAGTAATAATGTATGTGTTATAACAGGTGGACCAGGTACAGGAAAAACAACAATAATAAAACAAATAATAGAAATGTACGAAAAACATGGTAAAAAAGTAGTTTTATGTGCTCCAACAGGACGAGCAGCAAAAAGAATGACTGAAACAACAGGGAAAGATGCAAAAACTTTACATAGATTATTAGAAATAGGAAAGCTAGAAGATGATACGAATTTTGAAAATATAGATAATAATTTAGAACCAATTGATGCAGATGTAATAGTAGTAGACGAAATGTCTATGGTAGATATGTTTTTAATGAATTATTTATTAAAAGCTATATATAAAGGAACAAAATTAATATTAGTAGGAGATTCAGACCAACTACCATCTGTAGGTCCAGGAAGTGTATTAGAAGATATTATAAAATCACAAAAAATAAAAATAGTTCACCTAGATAAAATATTTAGACAAGCAGCAAAAAGTAAAATTATACTTAATGCGCATAGAGTAAATTCTGGAGAACCTTTTATTTCAAAAGAAGAAGCGGAAGAAAATAAAGTAAATGAAGATTTCTTTTTTATACAAGAAACATCTCAAGAAAAAATTGTACAAGAAGTAATATCTTTATGCAAAGGAAGACTTAAAAATTTTGGAAATTATGATTTCTTTAAAAATATACAACTATTATCACCAACTAAAAAAGGAATGTTAGGGACAAAAGAATTAAATAAAGTATTGCAAGAACAATTAAACCCAGAAAATGACTTTAAAGATGAAAAATCAGCGCAGGGAGTCATATTTAGACAAGGTGATAGAATAATGCAAACAAAAAATAACTATGATATATACTGGGAAAAATTTGAACCTGAATACGAAAATGGTACAGGAGTTTTTAATGGTGAATTAGGAACAATTGAAAAAATAGATAATATAGAAAAACAAATAAAAATCAAATTTGATGATGAAAAAGTAGCATGGTATTCGTTTCAAGACTTAGAACAAATAGAACACGCATATGCAATAACTATACACAAAGCTCAAGGAAGTGAGTTTGATGTTGTTATAATACCTATAACATATTCTTCACCAATATTACTTACAAGAAATTTATTATATACAGGTATAACAAGAGCAAAAAAACTACTTATTATAGTTGGAGATGGAAAAATAATAAATTTTATGCTACAAAATGTAGATACTAAAAAAAGAAATACTGGTTTAAAATATAAACTAGAAAATTTCAATTCATAAGATTCTTATTATACAAGATAAATATTTTTTATAGAATAGGAAAGTTCTACTTTCCTATTCTATAAAAAAATAACATTGCACAGAAAATTTACTTTGTAAATTTTCGCGTCAACAAATCTTTACGCTTCTTTGAGACCTTGAATTTAGATAGCAAACTTTGAGATGTAGAAAAAAGGTCTCGCGAAGCGAGATTTGTTCTTTCATTATATTTTTATAATCTACGAAAAATTAAAAATTCTTATAAAAAATCCAAAAGTTAAAATTAAATAAAGAGGTGAAATAATGCACATAATAGAAAGCATTGTTAATTTAGTGTACCCTACAACATGCGGAATTTGTGGAAAAATATATAAAGAAGAAATATGTCCAAGATGTATGCAAAAAATTTCAAAAATAATGAAAAATAAAATTGAATACAAGAACAATTTAAAACATATATATCTTTTTAAATATAAAGGAATAATAAGAGAAAAAATAATTGACTATAAGTTCAACAATAAAGCATATTTGTATAAAACTTTTGCAAAAATTATTTTAAAAAATAAAAAAATATGTGGAATTTTGAAAAGTTATGATATAATAATTCCAGTACCAATTAGTAAAAAAAGAAAAATAAAAAGAGGATATAATCAAACAGAATTAATAGCAAAATATATTGCAAATAATGTAGAAAATTTACAATGCGAAGTAAACATTGTAAAAAAGCAAAAGGAAATAGTACCACAAAGCACATTAACAAGACAAGAAAGAATTAAAAATGTAGAAGGTGCATATATGGTACAAGAAAAAAGCAAAATAGCAGATAAAAAAATAATAATATTTGATGATGTATATACTACAGGAAGTACAACAACAGAGTGTCAAAAAATATTAAAGCAAGCAGGGGCAAAAGTAGTTGATGTATTAACTATTGCGAAAGATTAAAAATTAGAAAAAGGAGTAAAAATGGAAGATTTAGTTGAAAGTATATTAGATTATGTAAGAGCAGATTACACAGATTATGCAATAATGATTAATGGAGAATGGGGAAGCGGAAAAACATATTTTTGGAATAATAAAATAAAAAATAAAATAGAATCATTACAATTAAATGGAAGACAATATACAACAATTTATATGTCATTATATGGAATTTCTAACCTAGAAGAAATAAGTAAAAAGATATTTATTGAAACAACACAATTAATGGATAAAAACTTAAAAAAATATATGATATCTCATAATCAAACTACTATACCAGAATATGCAAAAACTGGACTTGATATGGCAAACTTTTTTGGTGTTACACAAAATGGGGATAGAATGGATTATGAAGATTTCTTTTCAACAGATGATAAAATATTATGTTTTGATGACTTAGAAAGAGCTAATGTTGATGTTATAGACATATTGGGATATATAAATAACTTTGTTGAACATGACCATATTAAAACAATAATTATATGTAATGAAAAAGAACTATCTACAAAATTAAAAAGTAGCAATTTAGAGATGAAAACTTTTATAGCAACATATCTATTGGATAAGCAAGGAGACCTAGAAAAAGCAGCAGATAAGCCAATTGTAGAAAAAATTAGAGATAAAATAGAATACGTTTTTGATAAAGCAAATGATTATGAAAGAATAAAAGAAAAATTAATAGGTGAAACTTTTGAATATGCACCTGAATTTAACTATATAATAAATGGATTATTAATGAGATATGAATCATATGAAGATTTAATTAGATTCTTAAGAGAAAATACAGGATTAATAGTATCTACATTTAATAAAAGTGGAACTAGAAACTTAAGAATATTAAAACATGCATTAAACGATTTTAAGAAAATTTTTGATATGGTTAATAAAAATTATCCAAACACTAATAATAGAGTATTACAAACGATGCTAATATTTACAATAGCAGTTTCATTTGAAATAAAAGCTGGAAAAATAACTAAAGATAAATTTGTAAATATTAAAGACAACGAAGAATATAAATCTATACTTGTATCTTCAAGAGTACTTCTTACAGACAATAGACAATTCTATATAAAAGAATTTGATAACAATTATTATTACAATTTTAAAGCAGAATATAGATTCTTTAAATTTATAGAAATATATGTACGTACAAGAATATTTGATATGAAGGTATTTAAAGACAATATGGAAGTAATAATAAATACAATAGATACAGCAAAATTACCAGCATATAAGAGATTATTAACAGAAGAATATTGGAAAATAAGTGATGACCAATTTGATGGAGTAATAGAAGAAGTAATAGAATATGTAAAAAATGGAAGTATAGAATTAATAGATATTGTAAAATTATTTGCATATTTTAATTACTTTATAAAAAAAGGACTTATAAGCTATGATATGAAAACAATAAAAAGTATATTTTTCAACGGAATGAATATTTCAAGTTTAAAGTCTAAATATTGTGACAATGTAGAAGAAGAACTATCAAGTGTAACAATTGGCGAAGTAAATTCCGATATGGAAGAAATATTAAAGCATTTTAATCAATTAAATATACAATTAAAAGACAAGATGTATATAGAAAAAGCAGAAGAAATATTCAAATGTATACCAATAAAAATGGAATTATTTTATGAAAGATTTGATAAAGAATGTATGGATATACCAATTTTCAAATACTATGATGTGTTCCAAACTTTCCAAAGATTATCTTGTGCAAGCAATGATGATATAGTAACAATAAAAGAAAAATTAGTTAATAGAGCAAAGAAATATCAAAAAGAAATAGAGCCAGAAATGAAAAATATAAGACAATTAAAACAATTAATAGATGATTATACACGTTCAAAAGATATAACAATAAAAATAACTATGTTAAAAGAATTATCTAAAGATTTAGGCTATATATTAGATCAATATAAAACTCCAGTATGGAATAAAGAATAAATAGAAATAACAACAAGTTTTGTACTTGTTGTTATTTCTATTTAAGAAGAAAAGTAAAATTATTTAAAATAAAGCACTTGTAGGAATATATGTATCATCAGGAGGAGAAACATATAAATCTGTAGGCTTATCACAAGATTCCATATTTGTAATTTCTATAATAGGAATATCTCCATGATAATTTCCTTTTGTAATTTTTCCAGTAATATTTACCCAAGTGCCATCAGTAAATGAAGAAGCATTTTTATAATTACATAAAAATCCAACTACAAGAGTTTGTTTATTTGAGTCTATTAGCATATCTCTTGCTAAAACAAATTGAGAATCGGAAAAATCGTAAACTCTATATACATAGCCAACAAAAGAAATTTGCTGACCAACATAAGAATCTAAATTATCATGAACTGATTTTAAAACATTGGTATAATTTTTAGAATCAATTACACTTATATCTGGAACTGGAATAGAATCATCAATTCCTTCATAATTAAAAACTTTGTAAATAGCAAAAAATGCAATAATTATGGCTAATAGGAAAAGAATTGAAAATAATAATTTATAAATTAATTTTTTATTCACTTTAAAGTTACATATAAACATAGTATCAAAACCTCCAATAATTATCTTGTAGAACAATTCACTTAGTAAAATAATATGAAAAGTAAATGATAATATGATTGAAAAAATAAAAACTATATAAAAAATTAAGAAAATATTAAAAAAGTAGTGCAAATTTAATATAATATATGATAAAATAACCAAGATAATAATAGAATAGGAGAGTGTATATTATTGGAAGATATAGCATATAAAAGAATTTTATTAAAATTAAGCGGAGAAGCACTTGCAGGAGACCAAAAGACAGGAATAAATACAGAAGTAATTACAAATATATGTGAACAAATAAAAAGAGTTGTAGACTTAGGTGTAGAAGTCGCAATAGTAGTTGGAGGAGGAAACTTTTGGAGAGGAAGAAACTCTAATAATATAGAAAGAACAACATCAGACTATATGGGAATGCTTGCAACAGTAATGAATGCACTTGCATTACAAGATACCTTAGAAAGTAAAGGAATACCATCAAGAGTACAGACTTCAATAGATATGTTAAAAATAGCAGAACCATACACAAGAAGAAAATCAGAACAACATTTACAAGCAGGAAGAGTTGTAATATTTGCATGTGGAACAGGTCATCCATATTTTTCAACAGATACAGGAGCAGCGTTACGTGCAGCAGAAATTAATGCAGATATTATATTATTAGCAAAAACTATAGATGGAATATATTCAGCAGATCCAAAAATAGATAAAACAGCAATAAAATATGATGAAATTACATATACAGATATTTTAAAACAAGATTTAAAAGTTATGGATTCAACAGCAACAGCTTTATGCAGAGACAATAAAATACCATTAATGGTTTTTGCAATGGATGAACCAGAAAACATGGTAAGAATAGTAAAAGGCGAAAAAATAGGGACAATAGTAAAAGAATAAATTTATAAAATATAATAAATATAGCAGTAAATGCTAAGATGGAGGTTTTTATGGATTATACAAGTATAGAAGAAAGAATGAATAAAACAATAAGTGTGTTTGATGAAAATTTATCAGAAGTTAGAGCAGGTAGAGCAAATCCTGCAATATTAAATAAAGTAAAAGTAGATTATTATGGAGTACCTACACCAATTAGTCAAGTTGCAGGAATTTCAGTTCCAGAAGCAAGATTAATAGTAATACAACCATGGGATGCGAATATATTAAAAGATATAGAAAAAGCAATATTAGCATCAGATATAGGAATTAATCCAAACAATGATGGAAAAGTTATAAGATTATCTTTCCCAGAATTAAATGAAGAAAGAAGAAAAGAATTAGTAAAAGACATAAAGAAAATGGGAGAAGAAGCTAAAGTAGCTGTAAGAACAATTAGAAGAGATGGATTAGATGAATTTAAGAAAAAACAAAAAGACTCTGAAATAACAGAAGATGAACTAAGAGAAGCAGAAAACCAAATTCAAAAGATAACAGATAAAAAAATTGAAGAAATAGATCAATTGTTAAGCAAGAAGGAAAAAGAAATTTTAAGTATATAATTTTAAAGAGGTTTTTATGGAGCAAGAAATAGATTTTAATAGACTACCACAGCATATAGCTATTATAATGGATGGAAATAGAACTTGGGCAAGAAATAAAAATATGGATCCAAAGTTAGGGCATAAACAAGGGGCAAAAGTATTAGAAAATATAGTACGCTTTGCCAATAAAATAGGTATAAAATATTTCACTGTTTATGCCTTTTCTACAGAGAATTGGAAAAGAGCAAAAGATGAAGTAGGAGCTTTAATGTTATTGCTAAAAAGTTACTTAGACGATTTTGCAAAAAAAGCTGATACAGACAATATACAAGTAAAAGTAATTGGAGATATAACAGCTCTAAGTAAACAATTACAACAAAGTATAATAAGAACTATAGAAAGAACAAAAAATAATACAGGAGTAATCTTTAATATAGCATTAAATTATGGCGGAAGACAAGAAATAGTTGCAGCAACACGAAAAATAGCAGAAAAAATAAAAAATGGAGAAATTAATGTAGAAGATATAAATGAAGAATTAGTACAAAACAGTTTGTATACAGCAGGTCAACCAGATGTGGATTTATTAATAAGAACAAGTGGGCAATTAAGAACAAGCGGATTTTTACCATGGCAAACAATATATTCAGAATTTGTATTTTTGAAAAAGAATTGGCCAGACTTTACAGAAGAAGACTTACTACAAACAATAAAAGAATACCAAAGTAGAACTATTAAAAAAGGAAAGTAATAATATGAATATAAAAAGATTAACATCTTCAATACTGGGATTTCCAATTGTATTGGTAATATTAGTTTTTGGAAATAAATACATAGTAGATATAGCATTTGCAGTTATAGCAATAATGAGTTTACACGAGTATTTTAAAGCAATGAAAAACAAATCTAAACCTGTAACTTGGTTAGGATATGTAGCAGCATCATTAATTGCATTTATACATATTTTTCCATTAGAACATGCTATAACAATAGTTAGTGTTTTAATACCATTAGGTGTAACATTACTATTTTTACAAGTAATATTAACTCAAATGGATACAAATGTAAAAGATATAGCTGTAACATTTTTCGGTATATGCTATATACCATTATTCATAATGTTTTTACCATTATTACATGGGTTGGAAAACGGAAAAATATTAATATGGTATGTAATATTTGCTGCATGGGGTACAGATATTTCGGCATATTGTATTGGAAAATTAATGGGAAAACATAAATTTAGTAAAATAAGCCCAAATAAATCTATAGAAGGATGCATAGGTGGAATAATAGGTTCTGTAATTTTAATTTTAATATATACATATATTTGTAATACATATTGGTCATTAAATATATCGTACATATCAATAACAATATGTAGCATAATATTAAGTATAATAGGTCAAATAGGAGATTTTTCAGCATCAAGTATAAAAAGATATGTTGGAATAAAAGACTTTAGCAATTTAATTCCAGGTCACGGAGGAATGTTAGATAGAATAGATAGTGTAATATTTATTGCACCATATGCGTATATGTTTTTTACATTGTTATAGGAGGTAAATATTGATAAATATATTATTAACTATTATAAAAGTAGTATTTTTACTTGGATTTTTAGTACTTATACATGAAGGAGGACATTTTTTAGTAGCAAAACTTTGTAAAGTACAAGTAAATGAATTTGCAATAGGATTTGGACCAACAATATGGAGAAGCAAAAATACAAAAACTAAATATGCATTAAGACTTATACCTCTTGGAGGATTTGTAAGTATGCTTGGAGAAGAAGAACGTTCTGAAGAAGAAGGTTCTTTTAGTAAGGCTAGTATACCAAAAAGAATAGCAATTGTTGCAGCAGGAGGTACAATAAACATTATATTTGCAATAATAGTTTATTGGGCAATTGCATCATATACAGGAGGATTTATATCAACTAAAATAGAGTCAGTAGAAGCAAATTATGGTGCAATGAATGCTGGAATAATGCAAAATGATGTAATAAAAAAAGTAAATGGAAAAACAGTAAGAGACAAACAAGACTTAGAAAAAGAAATGGAAAAATCTAATGGAAATATAGTAAACTTAGAAATAAAAAGAGATAATGAAACATTAAATATAAATGTTCAACCAACAGGAATACCATCAAAAGATACAGGAATATATTTAGGAACACAAGGAGAAGAAATTTCAACCGAAATAGTTGCTTTATATCCAGATAGTCCTGCTGAAAATGAAGGAATAAAAGTAGGAGATATTATATTAAAAATAGATGGAAAAGAAGTAGAGAAAGATCCATATAAAGTAGTAGAATATATAAAACAAAGTAATGCAGAAAAAATTAAATTCACATTACAAAGAGATGAACAAATTATAGATATAGAAGTTACTCCAAGACTAACATATACATATGTTTTAGGAGTTCAATTAAAGGAAGTAGAAAATACTTTCTTAAATAATATATATTATGGATTTTGGGATACAACAGAATTTACAACATCTATTATAGATAATTTAAAAATATTATTTACAGGAAAAGTAAGTACAGACCAATTAATGGGACCAATAGGAATATCAAATGTAGTAGCAAGTACACAAGGAATATTAGATTATATTTATATATTAGCACTAGTATCACTTTCATTAGGAGTAACCAATTTATTGCCATTCCCACCTTTAGATGGAGGAAAAATTGTAATATATTTAATAGAAGCAATTAGAAGAAAACCAATAAAAGAAAATGTAGAAATAGGAATACAAATGGTAGGATTTGTGTTACTAATAACACTATCTATATATGTAACATATAATGATGTACTAAGAATATTTTGAGTAATATATAATAATTGACAAGATAACAATTAAAACATATAATAAAAACAGAAAAAAACTACAAAGACATACCCAATAAGTGTAGGGGCGATTTTAATCGCCCGTTCTGCAAAGGCTAGCTAATATAATTTAATAAAAAATAGGAGGGAACGAAAGATGAAAAGCTTAGAGGTTGTAACACACACACACACACACACACACACACACACACGAATAGAAAGGAAAGAGGAATAACATTAATAGCATTAATAATAACAGTAATATTGCTATTAATATTAGCAGGGGTAGCAATAAATTTTGCACTACGGAGAAAATGGAATATTAAAAGGAGCAGAATATGCAGCAGATAAATACCAAAACAAAGCAGAACAAGAACAAAATGAACTAGCAAAAATAGATGACTATATACAAAATGGAAGAGAGACAGTAACAATAAGTAAAGAAGAATATGAAAAATTACAAAAAAAAGGAACATGGGAGTTATTAGCATCATCAACTAGTCAAACAGCAGAAGATAAAAACACAAATAATTTGAAGCAATATAGTTCATTTGTATTATTATGCTATGATATTTATATGAATATAGATGCTACAACAACTGTTTCATATGATATATTTTCAACTAAAAACTGTGCTATTCATGCAAATTATAATAATGGAACACCATATGTAGCTTATATGAAATATGTCAATGATACAACTGTTAGTTTACAATGTTGCAATAGTAAAACAGGGCTAGTAGAATTATATGGAGTATATTAAAAGCCTACGAAGACATGCTAGGCAAGTGTAGGGGCGATTTTAATCGCCCGCTCTACGAAGGCTAGCTAATATAAAAGAAGCAAAATAATACTACAGCACGAAGTAGCTCCACGTGTCAGTTGCCATTTTCAATGCGTGCTTTAGTCGAGCATGAAAATGCCAACTGACAGGTATTTCTTAGCTGTAGCATTTTTAATGCGTACAGATAAGTTATGCGGAGCGATGAAGCGGATTTAAAAATAATAAAAAAGAGAGGTAAAAACAAATGAAAAATGTTAAAATTGTTGAAACTGTAACACACACACACACACACACGAATAGAAAGGAAAGAGGAATAACATTAATAGCATTAATAATAACAGTAATTTTATTATTAATATTAGCAGGAGTGGCAATAAATTTTGCACTAGGTGATAATGGAATATTAAGAGGAGCAGAATATGCAACAGACAAATACCAAAACAAAGCAGAACAAGAACAAAATGAACTTGCTAAAATAGATGATTATATACAAAATGGTAGAGCAACTGTAACAATAAGTAAAGAAGAATATGAAAAATTAAAAAAGGCAAATACATATACAACTGATGAAGTTGAAATAGGAACATGGATAGATGGAAAAATTATTTATAGAAGAATTATTTCTCTTCCTTCTGGTATTTCATCCACAGGTACTGTACATATGGTAGGAGATTATAGTTGGGTTGAACATTTTTTACGAGCTGATGCTATAGGAGACGATACGAACAATGAAATGTCGGCAGTTTTTTGCAAAAGTGAGGGAACTAGTGGATTAAAATTATGGTGTGCAGAAGGATTTAGTACTGCTAGGTATATTATATTAGAATATACTAAAAAGGATATTAATTAAAAATAAAATTCTTCATTTGGTCAAATATTGTTATAAAATAAAAAAATATGAAATTTTTATTTCATATTTTTTTTATGTATGATAGAATACAAATTATAAGGAGGCAAAAGAAAAAATGGCAGAAGCAGTAAAAAATGTAAAACAAGTATTTAAAGATTTTGAAAATAAAAGCAATATTATAGACTGTGGAATAGAATATATAAATGTAATAAAAAAGACTAGCAAATTACAAATTACATTAATAGCAAAATCTTATGTGGAAGCTAAAGAAATATCTAAATTTGAAAGCTATTTACAAAATAGATTTTTGCTTGATGAAATAGAAGTAGATATGAAATATGCACAAGATATTAATATGCCAAATGTAGAAATTAAATGGCAAGAAGTTATAGAATATATGAGCAAAAAATATCCTTTAGCAAAAGTGTTGCTACAAAATAGTAAAATAAAAGTAGAAGATGGAATAATATCTGTAATATTATCTATTGTAGGAGCAGATTTTCTACATGCAAGAGGATTTGAAGATATTATACAAAATACTATTAAAAAATTATATTCTAAAAATTATAAAGTAAAATTTATAGAGAATATAGAGGAAGAAAAGGTAAAAGCAATAGCAAAAAAAACAATGCTAACAGAAAAATTTGTTATAGAAAAAGCAAGTGAAGAAATGTTAGCATTACAAGAAGAAAATAGCAAAAATGAAAAAGAAAAGAAAGAAAAAACAAACTCTAATGAAGAAGTAGAGAAAACTATAGAAAAATCAGAAGAAATAGTTGAAGATGTAGAAGAAAAAAATCCATTAATATATGGTAGAAGTGCTAATATTAAAGAAGAAACAGTAAGTATAGAAGAATTAACAGTTAATAGTGGTAAAGTTTCAATAGAGGGCGAAGTAATATTTA
Source organism: uncultured Clostridia bacterium (assembly GCA_947630065.1). Taxonomy (GTDB): domain Bacteria; phylum Bacillota; class Clostridia; order TANB77; family CAG-508; genus RGIG8482. Next base: position 16,720 of record CANRGE010000026.1, on the reverse strand, counting down.
TAGATACAAAAGAAATAAAAAAAGAAAAAATGGAAAAGATGATAATTCTTTTCAACGTATATGATGGAACAAGTACAATTACATGTAAATCTTTTGTAGATATGGAAAAAGCTCCAAAAGTATTAGCTAGATTAAAAGAAGCTCCACGAGTTAAAGTGGCTGGAGTTGCCCAATTTGATGCGTATTCTAAAGAAGTAACAGTATCTGCAAATGCAATAGTAGAAATGCCACCTAAGAAAAAGCAAGAAAGACAAGATATAGCAGAAACAAAAAGAGTAGAATTACATATGCATACACAAATGAGCCAAATGGATGCAGTTACATCTGCTACAGATTTAATAAAAAGAGCAATGAAATGGGGCTGGAAATCTATTGCAATTACAGACCATGGTGTAGTACAAGCATTCCCAGATGCATATAAATTGTTAGGTAGAGATAATAAAGATATGAAAGTAATATATGGTGTTGAAGCATATCTTGTACCAGATAAAACACCATCTGTATCATTTCCTAAAGGACAGTCAATAGACACAGAGTATTGTGTTTTAGATATAGAAACGACAGGATTATCTTTTAGAACAGAGAAAATAACTGAATTAGGAGCTGTAAAATATAAAAACGGTGAAATTGTAGAAAAATTTGAATGTTTCGTAAATCCTGAAAAGCCAATACCTTACGAAGTAGTAAAAGTTACTAATATAACAGACGAAATGGTAAAAGATGCAAAAACAATAGAAGAAATTTTACCAGAATTTCTAAAATTTATTGGAGATAGTGTTATTGTTGCTCATAATGCAGATTTTGATGTAGGCTTTATAAAATATAATGCAGAAAAATTAGGATATAAATTAGAAAATACATATATAGATACATTAAGATTAGCAAAAGACTTATTTCCAGATTATAAAAAATATAAATTAGGAATTATAGCAGAAAATTTAGGAATAAAAGTAGATGTAGCACATAGAGCTTTAGATGATGTTATTACATTAGTAAAAGTATTTGAAGTAATGTTAAAAATGTTAAGAGAGAATAATATAAATACTTTAGCACAAATAGATGAAAAACTGCAAGAGAATGCAGATTTTAGAAAATTACCTAGTTATCATGCTATAATACTAGCTAAAAACTATGTAGGACTAAAAAATTTATATAAATTAATATCAATATCACACTTGCATTATTTTTATAAAAAACCACGTATATTAAAATCAATATATAAACAATATTCCGAAGGATTAATATTAGGTAGTGCATGTGAAGCAGGAGAATTATATAGAGCAATTGTTGCAGGAAAGTCAGATGAAGAAGTAGAAGCAATTGCACAAGATTACGATTATCTAGAAATTCAACCAATTGCTAATAATGCATTTATGATTAGAAATGGTACAGTACCAGATGAAAAAGCATTGCAAGATATAAATAGAAAAATAGTTAATATAGCAGAAAAACAAGGAAAACTATGTGTAGCAACATGTGATGTGCATTTTATGGATCCACAAGATGAAGTATATAGAAGAATATTAATGGCAGGACAAGGATATGATGATGCAGATGAACAAGCACCATTATACTTAAGAACAACAAATGAAATGCTAGAAGAGTTTATGTATTTAGGGTTAGACAAAGCATATGAAGTGGTTGTTACAAACACTAACAAAATAGCAGATATGTGTGAAAATATATCTCCAATATCACCAGAAAAATGTCCACCTCACATAGAAGGTTGCGAACAACAAATAGAAGATATTGCTATGACAAGAGCAAAAGAATTATATGGAGAAGAATTACCTAAAATAGTAAAAGATAGATTAGATAAAGAGTTACAATCTATAATAAAAAATGGATTCTCCGTAATGTATATAATTGCACAAAGGTTAGTTTGGAAATCTAATGAAGATGGATATCTTGTTGGCTCAAGGGGATCAGTTGGTTCTTCATTTGTGGCAAATATGACAGGAATTACAGAAGTTAATTCGTTGCCACCTCATTATAGATGTCCAAAATGCAAATATTCTGATTTTACTGATTATGGATATAAAAATGGATTTGACTTACCAGATAAGAATTGTCCTAAATGTGGAGAAAAGTTAGAAAAAGATGGTATGGATATACCTTTTGAAACATTCTTAGGATTTGATGGAGACAAAGAGCCAGATATAGATTTAAACTTCTCAGGAGATTATCAAGCAAAAGCACATAAATATACAGAAGTAATATTTGGAAAAGGAACAACATTTAAAGCAGGAACAGTAGGAACAGTAGCAGATAAAACAGCATATGGATATGTAAAAAAATATTATGAAGAAAGACAAATTCCTATAAGTAGTGCAGAAATATTAAGACAAGCACAAGGATGTACAGGAATAAAAAGAACAACAGGACAGCACCCAGGAGGAATTATAGTTGTACCAAAAGGAAGAGAAATATATGAATTTACTCCAGTACAACATCCAGCAGATGACCCAAATTCAGACATTATAACAACACACTTTGATTATCACTCTATAGATAAAAACTTGTTAAAACTAGATATACTAGGCCATGATGATCCAACAGTTATAAGAATGTTACAAGATATTACAGGAGTTGACCCACATAAAATACCACTAGACGATAAAGAAACAATGTCATTATTCTCATCAACAAAAGCATTAGGAGTAACACCAGAACAAATACATTCAGAGGTAGGCTCATTTGGAATACCAGAATTTGGAACTAAGTTTGTTAGAGGAATGTTATTAGATACGCGTCCTACAACTTTTGAAGAATTATTAAGAATATCTGGTTTATCACATGGTACAGATGTATGGTTAAATAATGCACAAACATTAATACAAGAAGGAACAATTAAACTAGATGAAGCAATATGTACAAGAGACGATATAATGATATATTTAATAAAACAAGGATTACCATCAAAACAAGCATTTAAAATAATGGAATGTGTTCGTAAAGGAAAAGGGCTAACACCAGAACAAGAACAAATAATGAAAGAAAATGGAGTTCCAGATTGGTATATAGCATCTTGTAAAAAAATAAAATACATGTTCCCAAAAGCGCATGCAGCAGCATATGTAACTATGGCATTTAGAATAGCATGGTTTAAAGTACATATTCCACTTGCGTATTATGCAGCATATTTTTCTATACGTTCAAAAGCATTTGATAGTGAAGTTATGTGTCATGGAAAAGAAAGAGTAAAAAACAAAATGAAAGAAATAGAACTTATGGGAAATTCAGCAAGTCCAAAAGATAAAGATATGTATGATGACTTAGAAATAGTGTTAGAAATGTATGAAAGAGGATTTGAATTTTTACCAATAGATTTATATAAATCAGATGCAAAATATTTTTTAATAGAAGATGAAAAAATACGACCACCATTAAACAGTATACCAGGACTTGGAGGAGTGGCAGCAGAAAGCATACAAAATGCAAGAAAAGACGGAAAATTTATGTCTATAGATGATTTACAAATACGCTCAAAAGCAGGAAAAGCAGTAGTAGAAATGCTGCAAAATGCAGGATGCTTAGAAGGAATGACAAAAAGCAATCAAATGAGTTTATTTGGTTAAAAGAAAGGAAAATATATGGTATTTTTAGAAAATTCTACAACAGTAGGAGATATATTTACATTAAAAAACATAATAATATATTTAATATGTGTTAATATAATTGGATTTTTAATAATGTTTATAGATAAAAGGAAAGCAAAAAAAGGAAAATGGAGAATACCAGAGAAAACATTATTTATAATATCTTTAATAGGAGGAAGTTTAGGAACATTATTAGGAATGTATATTTTTAGACACAAAACTAGCAAATTAAAATTTGCGTTAGGATTTCCTACAATATTAGTAATACATATAATTCTTATAGTTTACTATATAATAAAATATTAAAAGCGAAAAACACTAGAAAAATTTTCTGGTGTTTTTTTGAAACATATATTGACTAATTACATATTATATGATATATTAACATATGAACATATATGCATATGAAAAAGAAAGGAAGAAATTTTATGGATAATGAAAAAGAATATATATGTGGAGAAAAATGTCCGCATTATAAGAAAATAAATGAAGTAAAACTTACAGAGCCAACAGATAAGCAAATAGAAAAAATCTCTGATATGTTTAAGTTATTTAGTGATAATACGAGATTAAGAATTATATGTAGTATTTTAAATACAGAGTTATGTGTATGTGATTTATGTGAATTGCTTAACTTAAATCAATCAACAGTATCACATCAACTACAATTATTAAGAAATGCAAAACTTGTAAAATATAGAAGAGAAGGAAAACAAATTTATTATAGTTTGCAAGACGAGCACATAGAAAAAATTATTTCTTTAAGCTTAGAACATATTTTAGAAGAGGAGGGAAAATAGTAAGTTATGGAAAAAGAGGAAAAACAAACAAAAAAAGAGATAATATTATATATAATGTCTATAATCCTTTTAATAATTGCATGTATTCCATCAATTGCTAAATATCAAGCGATTTTAATATTAACATCTATACTATTAGCAGGTTATGAATTAATAATAGAAGGTATTAAAAATATATTTAAATTAAATTTTGAAGAAGATACACTTATGACAATTGCAATAATATCTGCATTTATTTTAGGAGAGTATGTAGAAAGTGCAATAGTTATTTTATTATTCAAATTGGGAGAATTTTTAGAACAAAGGGCAGAAGCAAAAGCAGAAAACAATATAAAAGAAATAGTAAAAATAAAAGCAGAAACAGCAAATTTATTAATAGACAATAAAATAGAAGTTGTTGATGCAAAAGAAATAAAACCAGAGCAATTAATTTTAATAAAACCAGGAGAAAAGGTTCCTGTGGATTGTGTAGTATTAAAGGGAGAATCTAATATAGATGCATCAGCAATTACAGGAGAAAGTAAACAAATAACAGTAAAACCAAATCAAGAATTATTTTCAGGTGCAATAAATCTTACAACAGCTTTAACATGTAAGGCATTAAGAGATGCAAAACACTCTATGGCATCTCAAATTGCAGATTTAGTAGAAGAAGCAACAACTAACAAAGCAAATACAGAAAAATTTATAACAAAATTTTCAAAAATTTATACACCAACAGTTATTATAATTGCGATAATAATAGCTATAATTCCTTTTATATGTGGAAATTTAGATTACAAAGATTGGATAAATAGAGCATTAATATTTTTGGTAGCATCTTGTCCTTGTAGTTTAGTAATTTCTGTTCCATTAGCATTTATTTCATGTATAGGTGCGATATCAAAAAAAGGAATGTTAATAAAAGGAACTAAACATATAGAAAATTTATCAAAATCTAATATAATAGCATTTGATAAAACAGGAACACTTACAACTGGAAAAATGAAGATAAAAGAATTTAAAGTGTATGATAATTACAATGAAGATGAAATATTTGAATATATATATAATTTGGAATTATTATCAAATCATCCAATTTCAACAGCATTAAAAGAATATAAACAAAATGTAAAAAGTTTAGAAATAAAAAATCAACAAGAAATAGCAGGCTGTGGAATGTATGGAATAATTAATGAGAATGAAATTTTATTTGGAAATACTAAGTTATTAGAAAAATATAATATAAAAATAGAACAAGTAATAGACGAAGCAATTTACATTATTGTAAATAAAAAATGTGCGGGCTATGTTACTTTAACTGAAGAAATAAGAGAAGAAGCAAAAGAAATTGTATCAAAATTAAAAAAAGTTGGAATAGAAAAAGTAATTATGCTAACAGGAGATAATAAGCAAAGTGCAAAAATTATATCTGATACATTAAAAATTGATGAAACAAAAAGCAGTTTATTACCAAAACAAAAATTAGATGAAATAGAAAAAATAAAGCAAAAAGGTAAAAAGGTAATATTTGTAGGAGACGGAATAAATGATAGCCCTGTTCTTGTAGCAAGTAGTTTTGGAATATCTATGGGAAGCGGAACAAGTATTGCTAATAATACAGCAGACAGTATACTTATATCTAATAATATAGGTGTTATACCTATAGCAATAAGAATAGCAAAGAAAAGCATGAGAATAATAAGATTTAATATAACTTTTTCAATACTAATAAAAATAGTAGTATTAATATTAGGAATACTAGGAATTGCTCCAATATGGCTTGCAGTTTTTGCAGATACAGGAGTAACATTTTTAACAGTGTTAAATTCAACAAGAATTCATAAAATTAAGTAAGAAAATTTTTGAAAATAATACTTTTAATAAAATCCAATAGAAATAATAAGATAAAAAACGAGTTCGACCCTGAGAAGCGACAGCGCCACATTTCTTTTGCTGAGAATAGTGTGTCTCTTCACTTGTTAAAACCAACTTGTCTATAACGCCTTGGAGAACGGAATTTTTTAGCTTATTATTTCTATTGCGTTAAGTATTTAATAAATATTTATTTTTTAACAAGAAATTTTAAATTTAAAAAATTATAAAAATCCTATATTACTGTTGATAAAAAACTACTTTAGTGATATATTACTAAAGAAAATAAAAAAATTAGGAGGCAAAAAAACATGGGACTATTTAATATATTTAGCTCATATAGTGAAAAAGAAGTAAAAAGAGTACAACCAATAGTTAATAAAATTAACGAATTAGAAGAACCAATTTCAAAATTAAGTGATGAAGAATTAAGAAACAAAACAAACGAATTCAGAGCACAAATAAAAGAAGGAAAAACATTAGACGACATATTACCAGAAGCATTTGCAGTAGTAAGAGAAGCATCAAAAAGGGTATTAGGAATGAGACATTTTGATGTGCAATTAATAGGTGGAATTATTTTACACCAAGGTAGAATTGCTGAAATGAAGACAGGAGAAGGAAAAACATTAGTTGCAACATTACCAGTATATTTAAATGCATTAACAGGAGAAGGGGTACACGTAATAACAGTTAACGACTACTTAGCAAAAAGAGATAGCGAGTGGATGGGAAAAATATATAAATTCTTAGGATTAACTGTTGGACTTGCAATAAATGGAATGGAACCAAGTCAAAAAAGAGCAGCATATAATTGTGATGTAACATATGGAACAAATAATGAATTTGGTTTTGATTATCTAAGAGATAACATGGTTATATATAAAGAACAAGCTGTTCAAAGAGGGTTAAAATATGCAATCGTAGATGAAATAGATAGTATTTTAATAGATGAAGCACGTACACCATTAATAATATCAGGTCAAGCAAATGAATCATCAGAATTATATAAAAAGGCAGATAGCTTTGTATCTAGACTATCTCCAAAAGTATTAGTAGAAGAAGATATAAAAGATATAGAACAAGAAGAAGACAACGAAAAATATGATTACATAGTTGATTTAAAAGCAAAATCAGCATCATTAACGGCAAAAGGTATAAAAAAAGCAGAAGAATTCTTTAGAATAGATAATTTAAATGATTTAGATAATTCAGAAATAGTTCATCACATAAATCAAGCATTACGTGCACATGGAATAATGAAAAAAGATATAGACTACATAGTAAAAGATGGAGAAGTATTAATTGTAGATGAATTTACAGGAAGAATTATGTATGGAAGAAGATACAATAATGGACTACATCAAGCTATAGAAGCAAAAGAAAAAGTAAAAATAGCAGATGAATCAAAAACACTTGCAACAATAACATTCCAAAACTATTTTAGAATGTATGATAAATTAGCAGGTATGACTGGTACTGCTATGACAGAGGAAAACGAATTTAGAGAAATATACAACTTAGATGTTATTTCAATTCCAACAAATAAACCAATGGCAAGAGACGACCAAAATGATGTTATATATAAAAATGAAAAAGCTAAATATAAAGCAATAGTTGAAAGTATAAAAGAAAGTAACAAAAAAGGTCAACCAGTTCTAGTTGGTACAGTATCAATTGAAAAATCTGAAAAATTAAGTAGAATATTAAAACAAGAAGGAATAAAACACGAAGTATTAAATGCTAAATATCATGAAAAAGAAGCTGAAATAATAGCACAAGCAGGTAAATTTGGAGCAGTTACAATAGCAACAAACATGGCAGGACGTGGTACCGATATTATGCTAGGAGGAAATAGTGAATATTTAGCAAGACAAGAAATGAGAAGATTAAACTATTCTCCAGAATTAATTGAACAAGCAGTAGCTTTTAACGAAACAGATGATGAAGAAGTTTTAAATGCAAGAAAGAAATTTAGAGAACTAGAAGAAAAATATAATGATGAAATAAAAGAAGAAAAAGAAAAAGTTATTCAAGCTGGTGGTTTAAAAATAATTGGTACAGAAAGACATGAATCAAGAAGAATAGACAATCAGTTACGTGGACGTAGTGGACGTCAAGGAGACATAGGTGAATCTAAATTCTATATAGGATTAGATGATGACTTAATGAAAATTTTTGGTGGAGATATAATAACAAATGTGTATGATACACTAAAAGCAGATGAAAATATGCCAATAGAATCAAAAATAATATCAGGAGCAGTAGAAAAAGCACAAAAAAGAGTTGAAGGTAAAAACTTTAGTATTCGTAAACATGTATTACAATATGATGATGTAATGAACTCTCAAAGAACAACAATTTACAAACAAAGAAAACAAGTATTAGACGGAGAAAACCTAAAAGAAAACATACTACATATGATTGAAACAGTTGCAGAAACAGTTGTAGCAATGTATTCTCAAGAAATAAATGCCAATAAAGAAGGACTAAAGGAAGAAATAAAAGTAGTATTTGGAATAGACAATTTAGAATCATTAAACAAAGATAATGTAGATGCAGAAGAAATAACTACTGAACTAAAACAAAAAGCTATTGAAAAATATGAAGAAAAAGAACAAGAAATAGGGCAAGAAGAATTAAGAGAACTAGAAAGAGTTGTATTATTAAAAATAGTAGATCAAAAATGGATGAACCATATAGATGCAATGGAAGAATTAAAAGATGGTATAGGATTAAGAGCATATGGACAAAAAGATCCAGTAATACAATATCAAATAGAAGGAACAGAAATGTTCGAAGAAATGAGTTATGATATACGTTATGATGTTGTAAAACTACTATTAAATATACATAAACAAAAAGAAATAAGAAGAACAGAAACAGCAACAATAACAAAAGCATCATTAGAAAATATAAATGGATTAGACGGAGAAGAAAAAACACAAGTAACAGTAAAAAATGATGGACCAAAAGTAGGAAGAAACGATCCTTGTCCATGTGGTTCAGGAAAAAAATATAAAAACTGCTGTGGAAGAAATCAGTAATATCAATAGTTTAGAAGTAGGTTATTTGAAGTGGACGATAGTGCCATCCACACACCTAATAGGTCAAAAGAGATGCAGGATTTGGCACACCTGCCAAATAACCAAGAGTTTAAAGGAGCTATGGAAACATAGCTCTAAATTTTTATATAATAGGAAAGTTCTACTTTCCTATTATATAAAAAAATAACATTGCACAGAAAATTTACTTTGTAAATTTTCGCGTCAACAAATCTTTACGCTTCTATGAGACCTTGAATTTAGATAGCAAATTTTAAGATCTAGAGAAAAGGTCTCGCGAAGCGAGATTTGTTCCACTTCTTTTTATAAATATTATTTGAAAAAATTTTATGATACAAAAAATAAATTTTTTATCAAAGTATTTCTTTTTACCTTTACAAATGGTAAAATTTAATAGTGAAAGGAAATTATATAAATAAAAGGCGAGAAAGGTAATATATAAAATATGAAAAATATATTAATAATGGGAATAGGTAGAGCAGGAAAAACGACATTAAGTGAAATGTTAAAAGAAAAGTATAATAATTATAATCTAATACATAGTGATTCTTTAAAATGGGCTATGATTAGAGCAAAAGGTAAAGAAGAATATTATAGAACAAATGTAGAAAAGCAAAAAGAATTTGAGCACGGAGAGTTTTTTCAAAAAACATTATTGGAGTTTTTTAATTCTTCTATTAGAAAAGATATAGACAATTACGGTTATATATTAGAAAGTGGGCAATTACATCCTAAAATAGTTAATGAAATGATAGATTTAAAGGAAACTATTGTTGTATGTCTAGGATTAGGTGAGTTAAATATTGACAAAATGGTAAATTTGTGTATTGAACACGATATAGAAAAGGACTGGACATTTGGACTTCCTAAAGAATATTTAAAAAAGCATGCTGCAGATTGGTATTCTGCGAATGAAATGCTGAAGAAAGAATGTCCAAAATACAAAATAAAATATTATGATACATCAAAAAATAGAATAGAATGTTTGAATAATATTATAAGAGATATAGAAGCAAATATGTAATATAGACAAGATATATTGCAATTTTGTAATTCTAACTAATAATTATAAAAAAGAAAGGAAAATAAAAATGAAAAATATAATAATTTCAGATGATATTAAATATATCGGTGCAGATGATGAAGAATTAGATTTATTTGAAAATCAATATATAGTACCAAACGGAGTATCATATAATTCGTATGTTATACTTGATGAGAAAATAGCAATAATGGAAACAATAGATAAAAGAAAAACTACAGAATGGTTAGAAAATTTAGAAAAAGCATTGAATGGTAAAAAACCAGACTATTTGGTTATTTCTCATTTAGAACCAGACCATGCATATAATATTGGAACAGTAGTAGAAAAATATCCAAATATAAAACTTATTGGAAATAATAAAACTTTTGCTTTTTTACCACAATTTTTTGATATAAAAGATTTAGAAGAAAGAAAAATTGAAGTAAAAGATGGAGATATTATAGATTTAGGAAAACATAAATTACATTTTATTATGGCTCCTATGATACATTGGCCAGAAGTAATGATGGAATATGAGGAAACTGAAAAAATATTATTTTCAGCAGATGGTTTTGGAAAATTTGGTACATTAAATACAAACGAAGATTGGGATTGTGAAGCAAGAAGATATTATTTTAACATAGTAGGAAAATATGGTGTACAAGTTCAAGCATTATTAAAAAAAGCAAGCAATTTAGATATAAAAATAATTTGTCCTTTACATGGACCAATATTAAGAGAGAATCTATCTTATTATATTAATAAATATGATATTTGGAGTAAATATGAAGCAGAAAGCGAAGGAATATATATTGCTTGTGCTTCTATACATGGTAATACATATAAGGCTTGTGAAAAATTAAAAGAGATATTAGAACAAAAAGGTGCGAAGAAAGTAGTCCTTGCTGATTTATCAAGAGAAGACTTTGCAGAAGCGGTAGAAGATTCTTTTAGATATGGAAAAGTAATATTTGCATCAGCTACATATAATATGGAAATGTTTTCACCAATGAGAAATTTATTAATGAATTTAAAGGAAAAGAATTATCAAAATAGAAAAATAGGAATTATTGAAAACGGAACATGGGCTCCTAATTCAGCAAAATGTATGAAAGAAATATTATCTACGATGAAAAATATTGAAATAGTAGAACCAATAGTTACAATAAGATCAACCTTAAAACAGAGTGATATAGAAAAATTAAATGAATTAGCAGAAGAAATATTGAAATAAAATTACTTTATTTTTTAATGCTTTCATGGTAGAATATATATCACATGATAGAATATATATATCATATAAGGGGGATTACAGAATGGATTTTAAAACGGAATTAAAAAAATATCAAAAAATTGTTGAAGATGAATTAGCAAAATATATAAGAAAAAATCAATGTTTAGAAGCTAGACTAAATGAATCAATGGAATATAGTTTAATGGCAGGAGGAAAAAGATTAAGACCAATACTTGTTATTTCAACATATCAATTATTTAAAAATGACATAGAAAAATGTATGCCTTATGCAGTTGCTGTTGAAATGATACATAATTTTTCTTTAATACATGATGATTTACCAGGAATAGATAATGATGATTTTAGACATGGAAAATTAACTAATCATAAAATGTTTAATGAAGCAACTGCAATACTTGCAGGTGATGGATTGTTAAATAATGCATATATGGTTATTAGTGAAAATTTAAGTAAAACTAATAGTGAAGAATTACAAACAAAAATAAAAGTTTTTAACGAATTTTCAAATGCAGTAGATAGATTAATTGCAGGAGAATATGTTGATACAGAATTTGAAGGAAAGCAAATTTCAGAACAAGACTTAGAGTATATACATAAAAATAAAACTAGTGCTCTTTTAAGACTATGTGTTAGAATGGGTGCAATGCTAGCAAATGCTAGTGACAATGAAGTTGAAAAACTAACTACTTACGCAGAAAAAATAGGATTAGCATTTCAAATAAAAGATGATATTTTATCTGAAGAAGGAGACGAAAAAATATTAGGAAAACCAGTTGGAAATGATAAAGAACTTGGAAAATGCACATATGTTTCTAAATATGGATTAGAAGGAGCAAAAAACATATTAGATAAAATAACAAAAGAAGCAATTGAAACTTTAGAGCCATATGGAGAAAAAGCAGAATTTTTAAAAGAAATGGCATTATACATACAAAATAGAAATAAATAAACCTTACAAATATGTAAGGTTTATTTATTTCTAAATATGCTATAATCTTTTATGGGGGGTTAATATGCAAAAAATATTAATTGTTGAAGATGACGAAAAACTTAGAGATGAGTTGCAAATTTTTTTAAATAATAATGGCTATAATGCAGAAGTTGTAAAAAAGTTTGATAATATAATTCAAGATATTATAAAAATAAATGCAGATTTAGTGTTATTAGATATAAACTTACCTACAGCAGATGGAGAATATATTTGCAAAGAAATTAGAAAACAATCTAATGTGCCTATAATTATAATAACAAGTAGAAATAGTGAAATAGATGAATTACTAAGTATAAATAATGGAGCTGATCATTATATTACAAAACCATTTAATATACAAATTCTTTTGGCAAAAATAGCGTCTGTACTAAAAAGAAGTAGTAATCAAAATATACAAGACAAAATCAATGCACAAGAATTTATTATTAATTTATCTAATAGTACAATATTAAAAGATGACAAACAAATAGAATTAACCAAAAATGAATTAAAAATATTAATATACTTAACACAAAATAGGGGGAAAATTGTTTCAAGAGAAGAGATTATGGATTTTTTGTGGGATAGTCAAAGTTTTATAGATGATAATACATTAACAGTAAATATCACAAGATTAAGAAATAAACTAGAAGAATTATCTTTGAAAGAATTATTAGAAACAAAAAGAGGACAAGGATATATTTTAAAATAGGAGGAGACATGAAATTTACTAGCTTTTTAAGAGATAAACTAATGCAAATAACTTTTATTATATTTGCATTAGTTACTATAGAGATATTTTTAATGGCATATCCATTTGGAGACTTTATAAAAGTTTATATTCCAATAATTATACTAACATTATATAGTATTTCAATAATAATTGAGTATTTAATAAAAAAGAAATATTATAACAATATTGAATATTTGTTGAATGAATTAGAATATAAGTATTTAATTGCTGAAATAATAAAAAAGCCTAATTTTATGGAAGGAAAGTTATTAGTAGATATATTAGAACAAGTAAACAAATCCATGATAGAAAATGTAAATAAGTATAAATATTTACAAGAAGATTATAAAGAATATATAGAAATGTGGATTCACGAAATAAAAACACCAATAGCTACAAGCAAAATGATAATAGAAAATAATAAAAATAATGTAACAAAAAGTATAGATGAAGAACTAGAAAAAATAGATAATTTTATTGAACAAGTATTATTTTATGCCAGAAGTAATACAGTTGAAAAAGATTACTACATAAAAAAATGTAGTTTAAGAGATATAGTAAATGAAGTTATTTACAAAAATAAGACAGCATTAATGAGTGAAAATATATCTATTGATGCACATAATTTAGATATAGAAGTAAGAACAGATAATAAATGGATTGTATTTATGCTAAATCAAGTTTTGCAAAACAGTATAAAATATAGAAAAAAAGATGAAATAGAAAAAATTGAAATATATTCTGAAAAGTATAAGGAATATATAGTTTTAACTATAAAGGACAATGGAATAGGAATAAAAGAATCAGAAATATCAAAAGTTTTTGATAAAGGATTTACAGGAACAAATGGAAGATTGCTAAATAAAAAATCTACAGGAATAGGGCTATATTTATGTAAAAAATTGTGTGATAAATTAGGAATAGCAATAAAGGTAAGTTCCATAGAGCAAAAAGGTACAAAAGTAGAATTAATATTTCCAAACAATAGCTATATAGATATGAATTAAAACCTTACAAAAGTGTAAGGTTTTTGAAATATAAATCGATGGTAAATATTTTTTGGAGCTATTATAATTAAGTTAAGTTGAAAGGAGTTTTTTATATGGAAAGAATTTTAGAAGTAAAAAACATAGAAAAATACTATGGAAACAAATCAAACTTAACAAAAGCAATAGATAATATTAGCTTTACTGTAGATAAAGGAGAATTTGTAGGAATTATGGGAGCATCAGGCTCTGGAAAAACCACACTATTAAATTGCATATCTACAATAGATAGAGTAACAGCAGGTCATATAATTGTTAACAAGGAAGATATTACAAGACTTAGAGGCAACAAATTAAACAAATTTAGACGAGAAGAATTAGGATTTATTTTCCAAGATTTTAATTTACTAGATACTTTAACCTGTTATGAAAATATTGCTTTAGCATTAACAATTCAAAAGGTAAGTGCAAAAGAAATAGACAAAAGAGTAGAACAAATAGCAGAAAGCCTAGAAATAAAAGAAATTTTAAAAAAGTATCCGTATCAAGTATCTGGAGGACAAAAGCAAAGAGTAGCATCAGCAAGAGCAATTATAACAAATCCAAAACTTGTACTTGCAGATGAGCCAACAGGAGCTTTGGATTCAAAATCTGCAAGACAATTATTAGAGAACTTTGAGTTCTTAAATAAAAAATTACAAGCAACAATTTTAATGGTAACTCATGATGCTTTTACAGCTTCTTATGCTAATAGAATTTTATTTATTAAGGATGGAAAAATATTTAATGAACTAATTAAAGGAAATGATACAAGAAAACAATTCTTTGAGAAGATAATTGAGGTACAAACACTTCTTGGAGGTGATTTGAATGCTTGTTTTTAAATTATCAATAAAAAATATGACAAAAAGCATAAAAGATTATGCAATATATTTTTTAACATTAGTATTAGGTGTAGCAATCTTCTATATGTTTAACTCTATTGATAGTCAGCAAGCAATGTTAGAGGTTTCTCGGGTCTACAAGAGAAATTATAAAACTAATGTTAGGTATACTTGGGTTTGTATCTGTATTTGTAGCAGTAGTATTAGGATTATTAATTGTATATGCTAATAATTTTTTAATAAATAGAAGAAAAAAAGAATTTGGTATATATATGACACTTGGAATGGGCAGAAGACAAATATCAAAAATTATTCTATTAGAAACAATATTTGTAGGAATAATATCTCTTGCAGCCGGACTTATAATAGGTATATTTGCATCACAATTTATGTCTATACTTGTTGCAAAATTGTTTGAAGCCGATATGAGTGAGTTTCATTTTGTATTTTCAAAAGATGCTTGTATAAAAACTTGTATATATTTTGCAGTAATGTATCTGGCTGTAATGATTTTTAATACAATGACCATTTCAAGATATAAACTAATTAATTTATTAAATGCTACAAAGAAAAACGAAAAAGTAAAAATGAAAAATCCATTTTTAGCTGTTTTGGTATTTATATTTGGTTGCAGTATTCTAGGTTTCGCTTACTGGGAAGTAACAGGGAATGTAAATTCAATGCAAACAGCAGAAAAATTGTTACCACCTATTCTTATGGGAATTGTTGGGACGGTGCTAATCTTTTGGTCTTTATCTGGTTTTATAATAACTGTTATTCAAAAAATGAAAAATATTTATTTTAAAGATACAAGTATGTTTGTTTTAAGACAAATAAATAATAAAATCAATACAATGGTTGCAAGTATGAGTGTTATATGTTTAATGCTATTTATGACAATCAGTATTTTATCATCTAGTTTAGCATTAAGAAATACTATGCAAAGAGAATTAATAGAAATGACACCAGTAGATTTAAATTTATATAAAACTGCTAATTTACCAGAAAGTTATACTAGATATGGAATAAAACATACAACTACAGAAGCACAACGAGAAGATTCAAAACATCCTATTTACGAAACATTAATAAATAATGAACTTGATATGAATGTACTAAAAGATATTGTTGAAATAGAAGTATATGCTACAAATGACTTAACATGGGAAAATTTTTTTCGGCGACAGTTTTTATGAAGTAAAAGACGAATTTCCAGGACTTGCTTATGGAACAGCAGAAGAAATAGTAAAAATATCTGATTATAATAAAATTGCAAGATTATATGGAATAAATGAATATGAACTAAACGAAGATGAATATATTGTTCTTTGTGATTTTGATAGTATGACAGAATTAAGAAATAAAGTATTGGCAAAAGAAAATTATCCTTTAAATATTGCAGGAAAAGAATATAAGTCAAAATATAATGAATGTCAAGAAGGATTTATTACAATGTCAACAAGTCATACTAATACTGGAATTATATTAGTTCCTGATAGTTGTCCTTTAACAGAAGAAATGAAAGAAATGTATTTATTATCAGCAAATTA
>CANRGE010000025.1 GCA_947630065.1 uncultured Clostridia bacterium | reverse complement strand
CATTATATAGTCAAAGTGGAAGTAGTTGGTATCAACAACCATTTGGAGAAGTAGAAAAAGGAACAAAAGTGAATAATGTAGGATATTTATTAACAACAGGAGCAAGTGACCATAATAGAGCATATAACATATATGACATAGCGGGAAATGTATGGGAATGGACAGAAGAAGTAGCTTACTATAATGCAGCAGCAAGTGTAGCGACCAATCGCGTTCTTCGTGGTGGTGGTTTCTTCGGCGTGTCTTCCGCTGACGCAGCAGCCTACCGCTATGGTGGCGATTCGGCTAGCAATTCGCGCTGCAATGTTGGTTTTCGTGTCGTACTTTATATAAGGTAAGCGAAAACAAAAAATAATTAATATGTATCAACGGGTGATTTTAATCGCCCGTCTTTTGAATTTATATAATAAAACAATAAAAATTAACATTTTTGTAAATAAAACTTGAATAATTAATTCTAACTATGTTATAATAGCGAAGAATGTTAAAAAAGAAAGAAGGAATTATATTGAAAACAAATTTAAGAAAAACAAAAATTGTTGGAACAATAGGACCATCAAGTGAAATAATCTTAAAGGATTTATTTGAAGCAGGATTAAATGTAACAAGAATTAATTATTCTCATGGAAGCTGGGATGAACAATCAGAAAAAACAGAAGAAATAATCCGTTTAAGAAAAGAAATGGATATACCAGTTGCATTATTATTAGATATGCAAGGTCCAGAAATTAGAACAGGAATGCTTGTTACAGGAAAAAATGAAAAAATTAAACTAGAAGATGGACAAAAATTTACTTTAGTAAATGAAGATATTATAGGAGATAAAGACAGAGTATCTGTAAGCTATAAAGAATTATATAAAGACTTAAAACCAGGTGCTAAAGTTTTAATAGATGATGGAGCTATAGAATTAGTAGTTGATGAAATAGTAGGTAAAGATATAGTTTGTACTGTTGTTCATGGTAATGGATTAGGAAGTAGAAAAACAATGAATCTACCTGGAACAGCTGTACATTTACCAGCATTAAAACAAAAAGATATAGATGATTTAAAAACAGCATGTGAACATGATTATGACTATGTTGCTATGTCATTTACAAGAAATAAAGATGATATAGCTCAAGTAAGAAAAGTATTAGACGAAAATGGTGGAAAAGATATAAAAATTATAACAAAAGTAGAAAATCTTGAAGGTTTAGAGCATATGGAAGAAATAGTTGAAAATGCAGATGCTCAAATGATTGCACGTGGAGATATGGCTACTGAAACAGATTTTACAGAACCACCAATTATGCAAAAGAAATTTATAAAATTAAGCAATCATGCAAATAAACCAGCTATAACAGCAACACAAATGCTAGAATCAATGATGCATCAACCATTACCAACTAGAGCAGAAGCAAGTGATGTTGCAAATGCTATATTTGATAGAACAAGTGCAATAATGCTTTCAGGTGAATGTGCAATGGGAGAATATCCATTAGAATGTGTTAAAACAATGGTTAAAATTGCAAATAGAACAGAACCAACTATAAATTATTGGAAAAAATTTGATGAAAATAAAAATATAGAATTAAATGATTTAGAATCAAACATAGTATATTCAACATGTGTTATGGCTAAAAACACAAAAGCTGATGCAATAGTTTGCTATACTAATTCAGGTGATACAGCAAGAAAATTTGCAGGTATGGGAGCAGGATGCCCAATATTAGCTGTAACAGATAATAGAAGAACATTTAACCAATTATCTTTAGTATGGAATGTTCAACCAGTTCTAGT
Source organism: uncultured Clostridia bacterium (assembly GCA_947630065.1). Lineage (GTDB taxonomy): Bacteria > Bacillota > Clostridia > TANB77 > CAG-508 > RGIG8482. The sequence continues at coordinate 28,882 of CANRGE010000025.1, read as the reverse complement.
TGAAGCAGGTGCAACAATAGATGAAACAATAGAAAAAGGTATAGAAAAATTAAAATCAAAAGGAATTCTTGAAAAAGGTGATTTAATAGTTCTTTCAGGAGGAAACAAATTATTAAATAATACTGAAGAAAGCAAAATAGTAAGTGGAGTTGCAAGAATTTAGTTTAAAAATACAAAAAACAGGCTATATGGTCTGTTTTTTGTATTTGGGCAATTTCATTACATTTTTAAAATAATAAACTAAAAATTACATAAAAAATTATATATCATGCACAGCAAAGTGGCGGAAAATAAAGAAAACAAAAATATTTTTCTATATTAACTTAGAAATACTTAAAATTAATTGATAAAATATTGAAAATAATAACATAATATGTTAGAATAAAAAAATAGCTAAAAACAATTGTATTTATTATGGAAGGAGAATGTAGATGAAAGAGCAGAATGCAATTGGAACTAGAGACTATCATGAAACACGGCATTTAGCTAGAAAGATGCAAATGGTACGAGAAGGCAAAAAAACGCCGGCTTATTTATATGAATATAAAAATAAGTTGGAAAAAGAAAGAAACCTCTTATGCAGTAAATTCAAGGAGTTATGGATGTTTTTAAACGAAGAAGAAAGCGTTTTAGATACAGACATTCCTGAATTGAAAGTAAAAGAGGCGGGGAAGCATTATTATGTATCTGGAATTCAGCCAGAGGCGTTTAGCTTTTTAGATGAATTTCAAATGCATACAATTTATGCAGACAAAAGGCCGGACGAAAATTATTTGCAACTTGGCGTTACAATGCTGCAGCTCTTAATTAATGAACTTACTTGGGCAATTGGAGAAGTAAATGCCCATATTAAGAAGGCTGAAGAAAATATTAAGGCAACTCCTTATATTAAAGATTAGCTACTCTTTCTACAACAAACTGCAGATGTAATATCTGCAGTTTGTTAACTTTATGTTATAACAAAATATAAGCAAAATATGGAAAAAAGCTTGCATTTTGCATTTTTATATAGTAAAATAATATTGTTAAAAATGACCTTTTACTTAACTTAAGGATTATACTCCAACTTATGTTCAGTTTAAGGCAAATATATAAATAAGGAGGATTTTATTATGACAAAAGAATTAAAACAAGAAATTATTAATGCAAATAGAAGAGATGAAAAAGATACTGGTTCACCAGAAGTTCAAATAGCTCTTCTAACACAAAGAATTACAGAATTAACAGAACATTTAAAAGTTCATCCAAAAGATAATCATTCAAGAAGAGGACTTTTAAAAATGGTTGGAAAAAGAAGAAATTTATTAAACTATTTAGCTAAAAAAGATATCCAAAGATACAGAGATATCGTTGAAAAATTAGGATTAAGAAAATAGTATAATAATATAAATTTTACATTTACAACTAATAAATAGGACGTTTAAGGAAATACTAAACGTCCTATAATGCTATGATTATAATGATAATTTTTAAATTAGAAGTAGCTTGCATAATGTACTAGTTATTGCAAATATTAAGTAGTATATTATAGAGGTTACAATCTAATTAAAATTATCTTTATATATAATTTTATTAAAAAGGAGAAATGAAAAATGTTTAAAACTTTTGAAACTAGTTTAGCAGGAAGAAAATTAATATTTGAAACAGGAAAAATGGCAGGACTTGCAAATGGTAGTGTATTAGTAAGATATGGAGATACAGTTGTTATAGTAAATGTAACAGCCTCTAAAGAGCCAAGAGATGGAATAGATTTCTTTCCACTTTCAGTAGATTATGAAGAAAAATTATATGCAGTAGGTAAAATTCCAGGAAGTTATATAAAAAGAGAAGGAAAACCAGCAGATAAAGCAATACTTGTATCTAGAGCTATAGATAGACCATTACGTCCATTATTTCCAAAAGATTTTAGAAATGATGTATGTGTAGTTGCAACAGTTTTATCTGTTGAACCTGATAATTCACCAGAAGTTGCAGCTATGCTAGGTGCTTCAGCAGCACTTTCAATATCTGATATACCTTTTGGAGGACCTACAGCAGCAGTTAATGTTGGATATGTGGATGATAAAATAATAATAAATCCAACATTAGAAGAAAGAGAAAAATCTAGATTAACTTTAACTGTAGCTGGAACACAAGAAAAAATAGCTATGATAGAAGCAGGAGCAGATGAAATTCCAGATGATATTATGCTTGAAGCAATAAAAACAGCTCATGTTGAAATTAAAAAATTATGTGAGTTTATAAATCAAATGAAACAAGAAATAGGAAAACCTAAATTTGAATATAAATCATTTGAAGTAGATCATGATGTATATGAAGAAATAGCAGAAAAATATGCTGAAAGAATGGCACAAGATGTACAAGCTATAGATAAAGAAGTAAGAGACGAAAATATGGCTAAACTTGCAGAAGATGTACAAGCATATTTTGTTGAAAAATATGGAGAAGAAGAGGCAGAAGCTAAAAAGACAGATATAGCAGATAGTTTATATAAACTAGAGAAAAAAGCTGTTAGAAAAATGATATTAGAAGAACATAAAAGACCAGATGGAAGAAAAATAGATGAAATTCGTCCATTATCTTGTGAGGTTGGATTATTACCACGTGTACATGGAAGTGCACTATTTACAAGAGGACAAACACAAGTGTTATCTGTTGCAACTTTAGGTATGGTAAGCGAAGAGCAAACATTTGATGGAATAGATGAAGAAACTAGTAAAAGATACATTCATCACTATAATTTCCCATCATATAGTGTAGGTGAAGCAAGACCATCTCGTGGACCAGGAAGACGTGAAATAGGACATGGAGCTTTAGCAGAAAAAGCCTTAGTACCAGTTATACCATCACAAGAAGAATTCCCATATTCTATTCGTGTTGTATCAGAAGTATTAAGTTCTAATGGTTCTACATCTCAAGCAAGTATATGTGGAAGTACATTAGCTTTAATGGATGCAGGTGTTCCAATAAAAAGACCTGTTGCAGGAATATCTACAGGACTTGTAACAGACGAAGAAAATCCAAATAATTATGTTATGCTAACAGATATTCAAGGACTAGAAGACTTCTTTGGAGATATGGATTTTAAAGTAGGTGGAACTGAAAAAGGAATAACAGCTATACAAGTAGATATTAAAATAGATGGTTTAACATACGATATAATTAAAGAAGCTTTTGAAAGAACAAGAATAGCAAGAAAATATATATTAGAAGAAATTATGTTAAAGGAAATAGCAGAACCTCGTAAATCTATTTCTAAATATGCACCAAGTATTATAAATACAAAAATAAACGTTGACAAAATAAAAGATGTAATTGGACCTGGCGGTAAAATGATAAATAAAATAATAGAACAAACAGGTGTTAAAATAGATATTGAAGAAGATGGAAGTGTATTTATATATTCAACTGATGAAGAAAATGGAAAAAAAGCATTACAAATGGTTGAAGATATAGGAAAAGACCTTGAGGTTGGAGAAATTTATGAAGGAATAGTTACTAAAATTATGAACTTTGGAGCATTTGTAGAACTTAAAGGTGGTAAAGAAGGATTAGTACACATATCAAAAATATCTAAAAAAAGAGTTGAAAAAGTAGAAGACGTTTTAAAAGTTGGAGATAAAGTAAAAGTTAAAGTATCTGAAATAGATGAACAAGGTAGAATAAATCTTAATATGAAAGATTTAGAAGAAGAACCTGAAGAACCACAAACAGAGGTAGAGGAATAATTAAGATATTATTAATTTATTGAAAAATATTGCTAATAAGAGTATAATAATTTAAGAAATAAAATATTATAATATAAAGAATAAAAAGAGAGGTAAAATATGCAATATTTATATATTATTCAACAAGCGTTGGTATGGCTTGTTACTATATTTTGGTTATATCAATTTGTTGTAAGTATATGTTCATTAGTAAAATTAAAAGATAAACCATTACTAGTAAATAAAGATCATAAATTTATGGTAATAATTCCAGCACATAATGAAGAATCTGTTGTAGCAAACTTAATTGAAAGTTTAACTGAGCAAAATTATCCTAAAAATTTATACGATATATATGTTATAGCAGATAATTGTACAGATAAAACTGCAGAAGTTGCAAGAAATGCAGGAGCAATTGTATATGAAAGATTTGACGAAAAAAATAGGACAAAGGGTCATGCACTTAATTGGTTTTTAAAACAAAAAATCGAAGAAAAAGCAGACTATGATGCTCTTTGTGTATTTGATGCAGATAATATAGTACATGAAAACTTCCTTAGGGCAATGAATAAAAAACTATGTCAAGGTGAAGATGTTGTACAAGGTTACAGAGATATTAAAAACCCAACAGATAGCTGGATTGCTTCTGGATATGCAATATTTTATTGGACAATGAATAGATTTTATCATTTAGCACGATATAATTTAGGATTATCACCATTATTAAACGGAACAGGATTTATGGTTAAGTTCGATGTATTAAAACCTACAGGTTGGGACACAGAAACATTAACAGAAGATATAGAATTTTCTTTAAAAAGAATTATAGAAGGCAAGAAATTAGGTTGGGCAACAGATGCAATTGTATATGATGAACAGCCAGTAGGATTTAAACAATCTTGGTTACAAAGGTCAAGATGGACTGTTGGACATATACAATGTATGAATCGTTACACAAAAGAACTTGCAGGAGCTGTAAAAGAGCATAAAACATTGATGAATGTAGACGGTTTATTATATATGGTTGGAAGTATTCCAATGTTCATATTAACTTTAGTACTCTTAGCTATTAACTTTATAATGTATATTGGAAATGGAATGACTTTATATGATTTATTTCTAAATTGTATGAGATATTTAGTACCAACATTTATATTACCTATTTTAACAGCTATAATGATAATGTTATTAGATAAAAAGCCAATAAGACCTATGTTAAAAGGATTACTATTTTATCCATTGTTTTTAGGTTCATGGTTGTTAATTAACTTTAAATGTTTATTTAAACGTGATTTGGAATGGGAGAAAATAGATCACGTAAGAGATATAAAAATTAATGAAGTTGCTTAAAAAATAAAATTTTACTAAGACTAATATTTTCTATAATATAAATTATTTAGAAAATATTAGTCTTGAGTTATATAGTATTTTAATTTTAACGGGGAAATTAATAAAAGAGGTTGATGTTATGAAGAAAAAAGTGTGTATTATTCTAGCAGTAGTTGTTATATTAATTGTATTAGCAACTGGTATATATTGTTATATACAAAAAATGAATAGAGAAAATGCTATTCCTACAATATCATTAATAGGAGAGCAAAGTCTAACAATTGCGTTAAATGATGAATATACTGACCAAGGTGCTACAGCAACTAGAAATGATGCAGATATAACAGATAGTGTTGTTAAAGAAGGAGAAGTTGACACTGCAACTCCTGGAGAATATAAAATTAAATATAAGGCATATAGTGAAAATAAAAGTAATTCAGCTGAAATTGAAAGAACAGTGGTTGTAAAAGACGAAACATCTCCAACAATTGAATTAAAAGGTAAAAAAGAAGTTACAGTATATGTGGGTAATAAGTATACAGATGAGGGCTGTACTGCTACAGACAATTTTGATGGAGATATTACTGATAAAGTTTCTGTAACTGGAGAGGTAAATACAGATAAAGAAGGACAATACGAAATAAAGTATACTGTTGAAGATAGCTCTAAAAACATAGCAGAGGCAACAAGAAAAGTAACTGTAAAGAAAAAGCCAACTATATCTAGTAGTTCTGGTAGTACAACTTCTAGTGGCGGAAGTGGACTTCCTGTATTAATGTATCATTTTTTCTATGATGCAAGTGCAGGAGAAAAGGGTGCAGACAATAACTGGATGGAAGTATCAGATTTCGAAGAACAAATGAAATATTTAGCAGATAATAATTTTTATTTTCCATCTTGGCAAGAAGTTGAGGATTACATAGATAAAAAGAAAACACTACCATCAAAAAGTGTTGTAGTTACTATAGATGATGGGGATGAAAGTTTTATTAAATATGCTATTCCAATTATAGAAAAATATAATGTAAAAGCAACATCATTTGTAGTAACAAGTTGGAATGGAAGCTGGTTACCAGGACAATATCGTTCTTCACATTTGAATTTTCAATCACATTCTCATGATGCACATAGAGCAGGAGCAAATGGAAAGGGAAGACTAGTAAATTTAAGTTATAAGGATGCATTAGATGATGTTAAAAAATCTAAAGATATAATAGGAAACTGTACAGTATTTTGCTATCCATTTGGACATTACAATGATACGGCAATTAAGGCATTACAAGACTCAGGATATAAACTTGCATTTACAACACAAGGAGGACGTGTAAAACCAGGAGCAAATAAATATAAGTTACCACGTGTTCGTATGTCTAAAGGAATTAGTATGTCTGCATTTAAGTCATCAGTTAATTAGTTGAAAAATATGGAAAAAAATGGTATAATTAATTTATAGTAATTATAAACAATTGCTCTTTTTAAAAAGAGCGCCTTAATTAAAGGAGGAGCAGCTATGTGTTTTAGATGTAATGATTCAGTAGACCACAGTAAAGTTGCAGAACTCGCAGTAAAAAACCACATACTTACAAATTTAAGACTGGGAGTATATGCAAAGCATCAAATTAAGGAGAGTCTTGAGTTAGCAGGAATTCCTACTTTTGCTCAAGAACGGCTGTATAATGAAATATTAGAGGCAGCCGCAAAAGAAGGACTTACGTAAGTAAGTCCTTTTTAATATAATAGGAAAGTTCTACTTTCCTAGAAGCGAGATTTGTTCTATAGTTTATTCCCATTCAATTGTTGCTGGTGGTTTGCCAGTTATATCATAAACTATTCTATTTATATGTGATACTTCATTTACTATTCTTGCAGAAATTTTTTCTAAAACATCATAAGGTATTCTAGCAGGAACTGCAGTCATAAAATCTATAGTTTGCACAGCACGTAATGCAAGGGTATAATCATATGTACGAGTATCACCCATAACACCTACACTTTTTAAATTTGTTAAAACCGCAAAATATTGATTTATATCTTTATCAAGTCCAGCATTTTTTATTTCTTCTCTAAAAATTGCATCAGCATTTTTTAAAATAGATAATTTTTCATCAGTTATTTCTCCAATAATTCTAATTGCAAGTCCAGGACCAGGGAATGGTTGTCTATATACTAAATTTTCTGGTATTCCTAATTCTAAACCTGTTTTTCGTACTTCATCTTTAAACAAATCTCTTAAAGGTTCAACTATTTCTTTAAAATCTACATAGTCTGGAAGTCCACCTACATTATGATGACTTTTTATTGTAGTTCCTTTTCCAACACTACTTTCGATAACATCTGGATAGATAGTACCTTGAACTAAATAATCTACTTTTCCTATTTTTTTAGCTTCTTCTTCAAATACTCTAATAAATTCTTCACCAATTATTTTTCTTTTTGCTTCAGGGTCAGTAACACCTTTTAATTTTGCTAAAAATCGATTTTTAGCATCAACTCTTATTAAGTTAATATCAAATTGTTTTCTAAAAATTTCTTCAACCTCATCGCCTTCATTTTTTCTAAGCAAACCATGGTCAACAAATATACATGTTAAATTTTTACCAATAGCTTTATTTAAAAGAACAGCAGCTACAGAAGAATCTACTCCGCCAGAAAGGGCGCATAAAGCCTTACCATCTCCAATTTTTTCTTGTAAATTTTTTATAGATTCTTCAACAAAAGAGGACATTTTCCAAGAGCCTGTACATTTACAAATATTAAATAGAAAGTTTTTTATAACTTTAGTTCCATTAACAGTATTATTTACTTCTGGATGGAATTGAATTCCATATAAATTTTTTTCAGTATTTTCCATAGCAGCTGTAGGACAATTTGATGTAGTTGCAATAACATTAAAACCATTTGGAACTTCAGATACAAAATCTGTATGGCTCATTAAACATTCATTTATATTATCAAAATCTTTGAATAGTAAAGAAGATGTATTTAAGTTTACAGGTAGGGTACCATATTCACGTTTATTTGCTCTTGATACTTTACCACCTAGCATATGAGTCATAAGTTGCATACCATAACAAATACCTAAAATAGGTATACCTAATTCAAAAATTTCGTTATTACACATAGGAGAATCTTCTAAATATACACTTGAGGGTCCACCTGTAAAAATAATTCCTTTTGGTGATTTTTTCTTAATTTCCTCTATTGAAATATCATAAGGTACAATTTCTGAATAAACATTACACTCTCTAACACGTCTTGCTATTAATTGATTATATTGACCAAAAAAGTCAAGAATAAGAATAGTTTCATTTTCTTTCATTTATTAAATATTCCTTTCCAAGTTTGTAAAATAAGCAATACATAAGCTTATTTCCAGTTTTAATAATATAAATACATTTTAGCATATTTTGAAAAAAAAGTATAGATAGGGCAGAATTATTAAGAAAAAAGTAGCAAATATTATGTAATTTCATAAAATATTATATAAGACAAAAGAGGGAGGGATACAATTGAAATTAGAAGGAAAAAAAGTAGGATTTGTATTAACAGGCTCATTTTGTACATTTAAAAATACAATATTAGAAATTAGGAACATAGTTAACGAGGGAGCAAGTGTAATTCCTGTAATGTCTTTTAATGCCTATAATTTAGATACTAAATTTGGAAAAGCAAAAGATTTTATAGAAGAGATAGAAGAAATAACAAAAAATAAAATTATTCACGAAATATGTGATGCAGAACCTATAGGACCTAAAAAAATGACAGATATAATGTTAATAGCTCCTTGCACAGGAAATACAATTGCAAAACTAGCAAATGGAATAACAGATACCCCTGCTATAATGGCTGCAAAATCACATTTAAGAAATAACAATCCTTTAGTAATAGCAGTATCTACAAATGATGCTTTAAGTGGTAATGCCAAGAACATAGGTATATTATTAAATAGAAACAATTATTATTTTGTTCCATTTAGACAAGACAATCCAATAACTAAACCACGTTCTTTAGTATTTGATCCGAAATATATAGTTAAAACTTTAGAGATGGCTCTTGATAGAGAACAAATTCAACCAATTTTATTATAAAAGTATATAATTTGCACAGATTTTAAGTCTGTGCAAAAATTTTAAAAATTTTTAAAAAAGGTATTGACAAAAACTTTTGTTCGTATTAAAATAACAACAAATAAATGTTCGCAAGAAAAGAGGTAGAATTATGAAAATAGTAGACAAAGAGAAATTTATAAAAAGAATAATATCATTAATAATATTAGCAATTATAATAATACTATTTACAACTAATATGTCATTTTCTTTTTTAGAAAAACAATATACTAATATATGTGTATCATATGGAGATACTTTATGGAGTATAGCAAAGGAAGAACAACAAACTAATAAACAGTATGAAAATATGGATGTAAGAGATATAGTTAGTAGTATAAAACAATTAAATAATTTAAAAACAAGTGATATTACAGAAGGACAAATATTAAAAATAGAGACAACTTCTTATTAGAAATTATCTCATACTTATTACATATTAGCTAGAGGGTTACTTTCGACAGCCTTTCTTACTTGTTCATTTTCAACATGAGTATATATTTGAGTAGTAGCAATACTTGCATGTCCTAGTAATTCTTGTAAAGCTCTAATATCAACATTACCATATTGGTACATAAGAGTTGCTGCTGTATGTCTTAATTTATGTACAGAATATTTAGTAATATCTAATCCAGCTTTTGCAAGTTCCTTTTTTATTATATACTGTACAGTTCTATTACTAATTCTTTCGCGTCTTTCACTTAAAAATAGAGCATCTTTATATTTATAATTAATTCCTTCTTTTGGTCGCACTTCTAAATATTCTGCAATTGCTTTCATACATGCTTTATTTAAATATATAGTTCTTTCCTTATTTCCTTTTCCAATAACAGTCATTTTACATTCTTCAAACTTTATATCTTTAATATTAATATTAACAAGTTCAGATAAACGCATACCACAATTTAAGAATAAAGTTATAATTGCAAAATCTCTTTGATAATTTCTATTATCTTCATTACTAGCAACAGATAAAAGTTTTTTACTATCATCTAGTGTTAAATATTTAGGCATACGTTTTTCTAGTTTTGGAGATTCTAAATTTTGAGCAGGATTTATTTCTATTAAATTAGCTTTTGCAGATAAATACTTAAAAAATATGCGAATACTAGAAATTTTTCTTGCTCTAGTAGCAGTTTTACTTCTAACTTCGGTAGCAAGATACGAAACAAAAGCATGAATATCGTCTAATGTTATTTTTTTAATAGTATCTAAAGATATATCTTTAATTGTAATTTTGTCGAAATCGGTTTCATTAGTTAATCCAAAATGTATTTTTATAAACTTTAAAAAAGTTGCAAGATCATAATTATATTCTTTTATTGAATTAGGTGATTTATTTAAAATAGTTATAGAATAATCTAAAAATGAATTTAAATAATCTGGATTTTGCTCTCTACTTATCATATGTAATTCTCCTTTAAATATATTTTCAAATGAATTATATACTAAAAGTTTAAAAAAAGATATAATTTTGTGCAATGTTTTACAATTTTTTCATATATAGCAACTAGTACAGTTTGACACTAAAGTTTAATCTTGCTATAATATAATAAATTTTTTATGTAACTTTATAAATTCAATTGAATGGAGGTTAAAGGTTTGAAAAATAATTACAACTTTTTTTAAACCTTTTTACCTAGAAAGGAAGGGTAGTAAATATGAAAGAGAAAGAACGGAATTTTACAGATTTAAAAAAAGAATTGTCACTTGATGAGTTGAAAAAACTTAGCAAAACAGTAGCAACTGACTATGCTGAATCTGAATATTGCACATCATATTTGATTTTCGTTTTGAGGTATAATATAACAAAAAGCTGCTTTTATAGGCTTATTGAAGAAGCTATTGTTAAAAATTATGTTTCAGACGAAATGATTTGCAAAATGCAGAAAAAGGCGATTTCAAATCAGCAAGCTCACAATTTAAGTGCAGGAGCAAGCAGTGTGAATCGTTATGCACAACTCCGAAAAAAACGGGAAGTATATAGGTGTAAGCAAGTAGCAACTTATTTTGCACAGAATCCACAACTTAGCAAATATGAAGTAGCAGAAGAATATAACTTAACAGTTAAGCAGCTTTATGGCTTATTATATAATGCTTTTGTTAAGAATGTGGTAAACAATAAAATTTGTAAATTGATTGAAAAACGCAGTCTTTCATATGATTCCAGCCAAAAGACCAAAGAGTTTTTTGCTAAACTTTGGGAAAAACGGGCTGAAAACAAAAAAGGCACTCTTAATTAGGGTGCCTTTTACTAAAGAACAAATCTTGCTTCGCGAGACCTTTTCTCTACATTTTAAAGTTTGTTATCTAAATTCAAGGTCTCAAAGAAGCGTAAAGATTTGTTGACGCGAAAATTTACAAAGTAAATTTTCTGTGCAATATTATTAATATAATAGGAAAGTAGAATTTTCCTATTATATAACAAAATATTTACTTTTTAATAAATAAATGATATTCTGTATGTGAAAAAAATTTAATAGAAAAGGTGATAAAATGTCTAATATTAACGATTATTTAGTATGGAGAGGAGATATTCCTATTAACTCTAAATTCAAATTTAATGAAATTGATAGTATGATTTTAGCAAGATTTTCATATTTAATATTTGATAGAATTAAGATGAGTAAAATAGAAACTATTGAGTCAATTTCAAATAAAATGAAAGATTTTGAAAATGAAGAGTTTTTATATAATGGAGATAAAGAATTAATTACAAATTTAGGTGTAAGCAAAAGGTTTAAAGACATGCTTGTTACCGATTTTGTAAAAACAAATAATAAAGAACATGAAAAACAATTTGGCGCAATTACTGTACACATTTCTGATAAAGAAATGTATATATCATATATTGGAACAGATAACACAATAAATGGTTGGAAAGAAGACCTTAATATGGCTTTTATGGATAATGTTCCTTGTCAAATTTCGGGAAAACAGTATTTAGAAAAAGTTGCAAACAAATATATTGATAAAAAAATTAGAATTGGTGGACATTCAAAAGGTGGAAATGTTGCTATGTATTCTGCAATAGCTAGTTCGGAAGAAATTCAAAAGAGAATTATAAAAGTTTATAATTATGATGGACCAGGGTTTAGTAAAAAAATTATTAATAAATATGGAAATTCTAAAATTATAAATAAAATAGAAACATATGTACCACAAGATTCAATTATTGGTAAAATTCTAAATCATAAAGAAAAAACAACTATAACATTAAGCACTGAAAAGTCAATATGGCAACATGATATATATTCTTGGCAAGTATTAGCAGATAAAATGATAAAATCTGAAAAAAATACTATTACGAGTGAAAATATAGATAAAACATTAACAGATTGGCTAGAAACAACAACTAACGAGCAAAGAAAAATATTTGTAGATGTAATATTTGAATTATTTAATTCAACTAATGCAAATACATTTAGTGAAATATCAAGTAATTTAAAGGAAAATGTTCCAAAAATATTAAGAAAATATAAAGAAATATCTCAAGAAGATAAAAAAATTATAACTGAAATGATAAAAATTATTATAACATCATATATGAATATAATTAAAGAACAAGAATTAGTTAAATTCGATAGCATTAAAGCAAGATATATTAAGAAAAACAACAGGAAGGAATGAGATTAATTATGAAAATATTGCATTTATCTGATTTGCATATTGGAAAAATAGTACATGAGCAATCTATGTTAGAAGACCAAAAATATATGTTAAATGAAATTATAGAAAAAATTAAAGAAGAAAATATTGAAGTAGTTCTTATATCTGGAGATGTTTATGATAGAAGTGTTCCTCCAAGTGAAGCAGTAACTGTATTAAATCAATTTTTAAAAACATTAGTAAAAGATATTAAATTGAAAGTTTGTATTATAGCTGGAAATCATGATTCTAAAGAAAGATTAAATTTTGGAAGTGAAATCTTTGCAGATGATGGTTTATACATAAGTTCTATTTATAATGGAAGTATAGATAAGGTTGAGTTACAAGATGAATATGGTAAATTAAATATATATATGCTCCCATATATAAAACCTGTTGAAGTAAAACAATATTTTGATGATGATTGCGATATTTCATCATATCATAATGCCGTAAAAGCTGTAATAAATAAGGAAAATATTAATGAAGATGAAAGGAATATTATTTTATCACATCAATTTGTAACAGCAGGAAGTACAGAACCTGAAAAAAGTGAATCCGAAACATTATGCCTTGGTGGAACAGAAAATGTTGATGTATCTTGTTACGACAAGTTCGATTATGTAGCATTAGGGCATATTCACGGACCACAACGAATTGGTAGAGATACAGCAAGATATGCTGGCACAATGCTTAAATACTCTTTTTCAGAAGTTAATCAAAAAAAGTCTTTAACTATTTTAGATTATAAAGAAAAAAATAATTTGAAAATAGATTTTATTCCATTAAAACCTTTAAGAGATATGAGAGTAATAAAAGGTCCTATTGAAGAACTAACAAACGAAAAAAATTATGGAAAAACTAATAGAGAAGATTATATTAGAGCAATTATAACAAATGAAGAACAAGTGTATGATGCAATAGGACAAATAAAAAAAGTTTATCCAAATACTTTAAGACTAGATATAGAAAATTCGAAAATGTCAGTTAATGAAGAGATAAAAATGTCTGATTTAGACAATATAAAGAAAAAAGACGAAATTGAATTATTTAATGAATTTTATAAATATCAAAATAATAAGGATTTAAATGAAATGCAACTTGAAATTATGAAAAATATAGTAAAAGATGTAAAAAAGGAGAATAGATAGTATGAAGCCATTAAACCTTGAAGTATCTGCATTTGGACCATACAAAGATTGTATTAATATAGATTTTTCAAAAATTGGTGAAAATGGAATATTTTTGATAACAGGAGATACAGGAGCAGGAAAAACAACTATTTTTGATGCAATAGTGTTTGCATTATATGGTAATGTCAGTGGCTCTAATAGGCAAGTAGCATCTATTAGAAGCGATTTTGCTGATGCAAATACTGAAACATATGTTAAATTAGAATTTTCGCATAAAGGAAAAACATATTTGATTTCACGAAATCCACAATACGAAAGGCCAAAGAAAAGTGGAGAAGGTTTTACAACGCAAATTTCTGATGCATCACTTGAGCGAGATGGTGAAGTTATAGCAAGTGGAATTACTAATGTAGATAAAGAAATACAAGGAATATTAGGTATAGATGAAAGACAGTTTAAACAAATATCTATGCTTGCTCAAGGCGAATTTTTGAAAATACTTTTTGCAGATAGTGCAAACAGAATGGAAATTTTTAGAAAGATTTTTGATACATATATTTATGATAATATAACCAAAAAATTAAAGGAAAGATTCTCTGAATCACTTACAGTTTTAAATAGTTATAAAACACAATTTATGACTAATGCAAATAATATAAAATGGAATACAGAACCTAGTTTTTTTGAAACACTATCCGAAAAAAATATTCATAATTATATAAAAGATATTTTAGAATTGCTTGAAATAGAAGTTAAGCAAAATAAAGATGATGTAGACAAAATAAATACAGAAGTTGAAAAATTAAATGAAGAGTTAAAAGTTAAAGAATCAAAAATACAAAAAGCAGAAGAAATTAATAGCAATTTTCAAAAACTAGATGAATTAATAAAAGCTCAAGAGGAGCAAAAATCACAAGAAAAGAATTTTAAAGACAAACAAAAACAGATAGAAAATACCCAAGAGATATTATCTATTGTTTTACCTAAAGAGCAAATGTATATAAAAGTAAAACAAGACATATTAAATTTAAACAATGACATTAATACAAATAATGAAAATTTAGAAAAATTAAAACAGCAGGATGAAGAATTTAAGAAAAAAGATGTAACTGTAAAAGAATTAAAATTAAAATATGATACTTTTAAAACAGAAAATGATAAACTACAAAAACTTGAAGATGAAATTAAAAATACACAAGATATATTAAGTAAAATTGAAGAGCGAGATAAATGTAAAATTGAACTTGAAAAATTACAAAAAAACGAAGAAAAGTTACTAAAATTACGAGAATTACTGCAAGAATATAGTAAATTAAATGAAGAGTCTGAAAAAATACAGAAAGAAAAAGAAAAAGCAGTAAATGTTACAAATGTTATAAAACAGCGTGAATCAGCTACAAAGGATTTCGATGAAAAGAATAAAGAATTTCGTGAAATAGAAGATAAATATAAAATAGAAGAAGATAGATTTTACAGAGAACAAGCTGGAATTCTTGCTGAAAATCTTGTGGAAGGGAAAAAATGCCCTGTCTGTGGAAGTGTTCATCATCCAGAACTTGCAAAAAAGAGCGAATCAATATCTAAACAAGAATTAGACAATTTAAAATTGCAAAAAGAAAAAAAGGAATCTGCTAAAAATAAAGCAAGTCAAAATGTTTCTGCTATTACAGCAACAATCGAAACATTGCTAAAAGATTTAAAATGTAATTTAGAAAAAGAAACAATAACACAATACATAGATAAAATAAATGAAGAATATGAAATTAAGCAAAATAAAATGCAAGACATATTTAATTCTGCAAATAGCTTATATAAACAAATATCAGATGAAAATTTAATAATAGAAGAATTTAATTATGAAGAATTCAAATCAAATTTTGATTCGAATAAGAAATCTATAGATGAAATAATTACTAAAGACGATACTCTTATAAATAATTTTTCTAAAAATATGAAAAAGGATTTATCTAAGAAGGTTGATATAAAAGAGTATTTTGAAGATATAAATATGCAATATAAAGACATAAATAAAAATTATACTGAGCTATGCAATACAATTAAAAATTTATACTATGAAATAAAAAATACATTAATAGATATAAAAGAATTTGATTATGAAAAATTTAAAGAAGAATATGAAGAAGAAAAGAAAGAATATTCTAAAAAAATTATAGAGTGTACAACTAGAAAAAATGAATATTTAAAATCATTAGAAGGAAAAAATAAAGAGCAAGAACAAATAAAAAGCGAGTATGAAACTGCTTATAAATCGTTAGGCTTTAAAGATGAGCAAGATTATAAAGCAAATTTAATAGATGAAAAAGAATTAAAAGTAATGAAAAATCAAATTGAAGATTATCGTAGTTTTTGCATAGAAACAAATACAAAAATAAAAGAATTAAAAGAGATGCTAAAAAATAAAGAAAAAACTGATGTGGCAAATGACAAAGAAGAACTTGCAAATTTAATGAATAATTTAGCTACATTAAAAGAAAATCAAGTATTAATAAATTCAAAATATATTTCAAATAATGATATATTCTCTATATTAAACAAAGATTCAGAAAAATTATTAAAACAAACAGAATTGTACTTAACCATAGAAGATTTATATAAAACTGCTTCTGGAAGTTTGTCACAAAAAAGGAAGATAGAATTTGAACAATATGTTCAAGCAGCATATTTTGATATGATACTAATTGAAGCAAATAAAAGACTAGTAAGAATGACAGGAAGTAGATATGAATTAGTTAGAAAAGAAAGTTCAATTAAAATAAGAGAAAAAATTGGACTAGATTTAGAAGTTATAGATAATTATACGGGAAAAAGAAGAGATGTAAAATCTCTTTCTGGGGGAGAATCTTTTAAAGCTGCTCTTTCACTATCACTTGGAGTATCAGATGTTATTCAAAGCTATTCTGGCGGAGTTGTTGTAGATACTTTGTTTATAGATGAGGGATTTGGTTCTTTAGACACAGAATCACGAGAACAAGCTATAAATACTTTAAATTTACTTACAGATAATAATAAGCTTATAGGAATAATAAGTCATGTTACTGAATTAAAAGAGAGAATAGACAAAAAAATAATAATAGAAAAAACTTCAAATGGAAGTAAAATAAGTTTTGAAGTATAATATAGTATTCTAAAATAGAAATGTGATAGAATATCTTGCTAATCTAGGCAATTTATGGTAAAATATAAATAGTTGATAATAAAAATTGGAGGAGGTTTTTATGAAAAGTAAAAAATTTATTTCAATTATACTTAGTATAATAATTTTAATGTCACAATTTGCATGGTTAAGTTTTGCTATGCCAGTTGTAGCAGTAACTAATGAAGAAACAACAAATATTGCAAGCCAATATTTCTATAATCAATTAGATGATGATGCAAAAGTATTTTATGCTATTATGGATGATATGTTTTTTGGTTGCGATTATGATAAATTAAAAAATGAACTTAACAAGGCAGACTCTGATTTTGGAGTTAATTCTGTTGATATTACAGAAAAACTTAATACTTCTGTAAGTTTAAGAAACAAATTAGAAGCTTATACTAAAGGAAGCCAAGATTTATTAAATACTATGGGTACTGCTAAAGATGCTTATATGGCTGACCATGCTGGTCTTTTCTATGTTGATGCTGACCATGTAACTCTTAGAGTTATCCAAAAAGATGGTCAATTACATGCATTTCTTGGTATAGGAAGATCAGAAACATATATTAATAAAGCTTTTTGGGATTATGAAAATAAAAAAGTGGATAAACAAAAACTTATAACTGCTCTTGACACTGTAAGTGAAGAACTAAATAAAGCAGTTGAAGAAGTTGAAGCAGTTGAAATTAAAGAAAATCAAGATAAAATAGAACAACAAATTAAAAAAGCTCATGATATAGTTATAGAATCAAATTCTTATAAACTAGAAGAAACAATCATAGAAGAAAATCAATCAATAGAAGATGATAGCCAAAAAGGTGATCCATGGAATGTTAGAACAGTTTATGGTGCTTTTGGACCAAAACATGAAATTGTATGTGAAGGTTTTGCTAGAGCTTTTAAAATGATATTAGACGAACTTAATATTCCTTGTGTTTTAGTTTATGGAGCATATGTTACTAGTACGAAATATGAAGAACATATGTGGAATTATGTTCAATTAGATGGTAAATGGTATGGTATAGATGTTACTTGGGATAATACAGATAGAGTAGACAAAGATAAACAAGTTGTTGGTCAACCAGATAAAGAACTAATAAGCGGAGAATATTTCCTAGCAGGTGATGACAAAATGTCATTAAACCATTTAGCTACTGGAATTATGTCTGTTTCAAACTTTGAATTTAAATATCCAGAGATTGAAGTTTCTAGTGACAAATATGAAATCGTTTCAGAGAATGCTGGTTTAAGAGTTGAACTAGATGATCAAAGTTACGATGAAGATGAAGATACTGTTGCTGGTAAATTTAAAATTAGTTATTTTATAGATTTAAATGAAAATGGTGTTGAAGACGAAGGCGAAAGAATGGGATACAAAAAAGCTTCAGAAAATGGACGTTATATAGTAACTTCTATGATGCAATATAAAGAAGCTAAAGATTATGGATTTTCTCAAGACCCTCTTAATCCTATAAAAGAGGATAAATGGGAAGGAAATAATTATTTTGGATATGTAAACCCTGAAATCTACGGTTCTATAGTTGATCGTTATGAAAAAGATGGAAAGATAGTAGAAGAAGGCGATGGTAGAGATGGTGAAAATACATATTTATCTTTCATAAATGCAAGTTGCTATTATATTCAATTTGGTGTTACTGAGGATGCACCTGTGGACCCTAAAACTTTAGGCTCATCAAGTAGTGTAGAAGAAATACGAAAATCAACAACTTATTTAGGAACTTCTGCAGATATGATTGCTTTATCAAATATAATAGTAAATCCTAATGGAGAACATGTTGCAGCTCCATACATAAAAAAAGCTTCACCAATTCAAAATTCAACAATGTATATTGGTCAAAGCTATAAATGTGTTATAGAATATGATGAAAAATTAATTCCAATTAATAATGAGGAACTTGCAGTTACTGTCGAAATAAGCCATTCTTCAAATACAGAAGCTAATAATTACACTTTAGAAAATTTACAGTTTGATGGTGATAAAACAATAACTTTTGATTTTACACCAAGCGAATTATATGCTGATGATTCAGTATTTTACTCAATAGATGTTAAAGGGCTACAAGGTGAAAGTAGTAATAAAAGACCAATGCCAATTAGTTATTTCTGTGCTCATAGATGTGCTGCTTATGCATATAAATCACAAGGAATTGATTGGAATGTTTATGGTAAACCAACACTTATGGACGATGTAAATTTAGATGAAATGACAGATGAAGAAAATGCAGATTTAGCTGAATTATTAAAACATAGAATGACTCTTGTTACTACAACTACAAAACCATCTGAAGAAAAAGCAATGATAGATTTATTAAATAATCCAGAAACAATTGATAATACAACAAAAGAAACATTAGATGTTGGTGGAAAAGTTGTTAAAACTGAAACATATAATATTAAATTAACTTTATGCAAAATGCAAAAAATTCAAAATGGTCAATCAGTTAGAATTATGCTTGGATTCCCTGAAGGATATGGACCAGAAGATGCTGGTGTTACTTTCAAAGCTTATCACTATATTAAAAATGATGCTGGAATGATTACAGGAGTTGAAGAAATTCCATGTATGGTTACAGAATTAGGTTTAGTTATAGAATGTAGCTCATTCAGCCCATTCACAATTGCTGCAATACAAGGAGACGTAAAAGAAAACACATCAAAAACTATTATTTTCCAAACAAGTGAAGGTGGAGATGTTTACGATGTTTATGATGCAGATAATAGTGAATCTAATAAAAAATCTAATAAATTAGTTTTAGATGAAGAAAATAATGAAGCAACAATTACAATAAAACCAGAAGATGGTTATACTGTAGATGATATAGTTATTGGAGAACAAGTAATAGATGTTAATGGAGATGATGCTGAAAAAGTATCTATTAACGAAGAATCTAATGAAATTACTTATACTATAAAATATGATGACTTAAAAGAACAAAAATACGAAGCAATGGTTGCTAAAGTTGCATTTATTCCTGAAACAACAAAACAAGCTGAAAAAGAAGCAGGATACGAATTAGTTGTTCAACCATTAGCTGCAGTAGAAGAATTTAATTCAAATGTATATTATATAGCTACAAACAATATTTCAAATATTGCTCCAAAAACAACAATAAGTAACCTTATAAGCAATATAGAAACAAATCAAGAAATAGTAGTTCAAGATAAATATGCAAATCCAGTAGACGCAAATGCATCACTTGCAACTGGTATGATAGTAAAAGTAGGTAATACTTCACAATATACAGTTATAGTTAAAGGTGATGTAAGCGAAGATGGAGAAGCAGATTTTGAAGATATACTACAAATTAATAAACATAGATTAGGTAAAACTCCATTAGAACAAATTAATCAATTAGCAGCAGATGTAAATGGTGACGGAAATGCAGATTTTGATGATATCTTACAAATTAATAAATATAGATTAGGAAAAACATCTGAATTGTAAAATAGTAAAGTAAAAAGCTGACATATCGTGTCAGCTTTTTAACTTTATGTGTAATGAGAAACTTGTTGAAACACATACAAATATATGATATATTAGAATAACAAAGGAATATGTAAATTAAAAATTATGGAGATATAAAATATGTGTAAAAATATAAAAGAAGATGAGTATACTTATATAAAAAATATAGAAAATATGAAAAATTTTTTCTGTACTAATTTATTTGACGAATTAGCAGAAGAAAAAGATTTACAACAAATAAAAAATATAATAAACTATTGTTGGTATGACGATAAAAATGAAATATTTTATATAAAAAAAAGTGATTTACCACAATATTTAATAAAAAAATTTTATAACTTAAAAGAAAAAATCGAAGATAAAAAAATAGCAAAATTAGAAATAGTTAATTCAAGTAGAAAACCTATTCAAAATGCAAAAAAAATATATTGGGATCCTGACCAAGTGGATGAAAACTTATATTCTACTTTTATTAATAAAAATCATTTACAATATAATCCATACATAGACGAAAATTATACACGAAATAAATGCCATTTTCAATTTAATAAAGATACAAATATAAAATTATCACTAGATGCCATTATGGGGTGGAAAGCAATAATGGATATTCTTTTTGAGGAGAATAATGAAATAGAAGATATAAAAAAAGTTACTGAGATTTATAAAATAATTAGAAATCCAGAGAATGGTGGGCATTTAATATGGCCACAGTATAGGCGGTAATACTATAAATACATCAAGATATGGACCTTTTAAAATATATTCAATGGGAGATGCTTTTAAAGATAGAGTGGACTATACGTTATTTGATATAAAAAAATATTACGAAGCGAATGGTAATGAAAGTGAAATAGAAAAACTTGTATTAAAAAGAGCATATCTTGTTGAAGATACGAAAAAATGATTAAACAGCTTTAATAAAGGATTTAATGAATTTATAATAAAAATGAATTTAGGTCGTTGGTGTTTAAAAGATGAAAATGGTAATTTTGTTGTTGACGAAAAAGGAAATTATGAAGTTTTAGAGTTATCAGAAGATATTAAAAAATTTGAAAATAAAAAAACTATAAAGGATTATTTACCAACGTTAAGAGATGATATGGATAATCCTAACATATGTAAAAAGCCAAGAAAAAATAAAAATGGAACAAAAATATATGGATATAATTATCCAGTTACAAAAGAATATCTATATAATGTTATTAATATAATTTCAAAATGAGGTATTAGAATAACACAAAACTAAACTAAAAAAATTAAAATTTATACTTACAAAGAAAATAAAATTATGCTATAATTGAATTCGTTGAGAAAATTATACTAAGTCAAATTATAAACAATGAGTAGCAAATTATGCGTAAGTCCAATTGTGCAAGGGCTTACGTATTTTTTATATAATAGGAAAGTTCTACTTTCCTATTATATAAAAAAATAACATTGCACAGAAAATTTACTTTGTAAATTTTCGCGTCAACAAATCTTTACGCTTCTTTGAGACCTTGAATTTAGATAGCAAACTTTAAAATGTAGAGAAAAGGTCTCGCGAAGCGAGATTTGTTCTGTTCAAAATTATAATTAGTAGGAGGTATAATTATGGAAAAATTGGATTTAGAAGAAGAAAAAATTTCTAAATTAATCAAAAAATTTGCAATACCATGTGTTATTAGTATGGTTGTTGCAGCCCTATATAATATTGTTGATCAAATATTTATAGGATGGAGTGATGCTGGAGCTTTTGGTAATGCTGCAACTAATATTGTTTACCCATTTACAGTAATATCACTTGCTTTTGCATTATTAATTGGAGATGGAGCAGCAGCATTATTTAATTTGTCGTTAGGAGCAAAAGATAATGAAAAAGCAAATAAATCAATTGGAAATGGTTTGATAATTTTATTATTTATATCTATTATATTAACGATTATTGGTTTAGTATTTAGTAAACAAATATTAGCATTATTTGGTGGTAATCCTAATGAGGCAGAATGTTACCAATATGCAAAAGATTATTTAAGAATTATTTGTTATGGATTACCATTTTATATTATTGGTCAAGGATTAAATGCATCTATTAGAAGTGATGGTAGTCCTAAATATGCAATGTTTGCAACAATTATTGGTGCAATCTCAAATATTATTTTAGATCCAATATTTATATTTGTATTTAATATGAGTGTTAAAGGAGCAGCAATAGCAACTATTATCGGACAAATATTAACATTTATAGTAAGTATTATATATTTAATAAAACCTAAATCATTTAAAATAAATAAGGAATCAATTAAGTTAAATAAAGAAATTTGCAAAAAAATAATTTCTTTAGGCCTTGCTTCATTAATTACTCAACTTGCTATTGTAATTATAATTGCAGTTGCAAATAATTTAATAGGAAAATATGGATATATGACAATGGCATCTACTGGTGTAGTTTATGGAGTTGTAACACCACTTGCAGTTATTGGAATATGTATGAAAGTATTTGGAATAGTTGTATCTATTGTTATAGGAGTATCACTAGGTGGAATGCCAATTATTGGATATAACATAGGAGCAGGTAATATAAAGAGAGTAAAAGAAACAATTAAATATATTTTAATGACAAATTTAATTATTGGAATTATAGCATTTTTACTATTTGAATTATTTCCAACATTTATTATTAATATTTTTGGTAATGGAAATTCTATTGAGTATTTAGAATATGCTAAATATTGCTTAAATATATTCTTAGGTGGTATTATACTTACATGTTTAATTAAATCTATGTCTATATTATTACAATCAATGGGATCTGGTTTTAAATCTACTTTACTGGCTCTTGCTAGAGATGTTATATTTTTTGTACCTGTAATTATAATAATAGCAAATTTAACTCATAGTGTAGTAGCAATGCTATGGAGTGCAATAATCGCAGATATTTTAGCATTTATCACAGGAACTATACTTCTTATAAGCGAAATTAAACGAATAGAGTAAAGTACACTAAAGAGAATAAATAATGGGTTTTGCAAAAATAGATAAAAATTAGTATATCAATATTGACATTTGAAGCAATCTATAATACAATTAGCTTGCCGAAAAGTAGTATTGAGGTTCAAGTCCTCCACAGTTTAATAATATAGACTGTGAATGAGTTTTCAGCAATTAAAAACTCAATTATACTAAGAATGCTTGAATTCATCAAGCATTTTTTTATATAATAGGAAAGTTCTACTTTCCTATTATATAAAAAAATAACATTGCACAGAAAATTTACTTTGTAAATTTTCGCGTCAACAAATCTTTACGCTTCTTTGAGACCTTGAATTTAGAGAGCAAACTTTAAGATGTAGAGAAAAGGTCTCGCGAAGCGAGATTTGTTCTTAGGATAATATAAAGGAATGGTAGAAATATGAAAATAAAAATAGATAATGAATTTGAAAATTTAGAAAATAAAAGTATTAAAACTAGTGATTTATAAAGGAGAAAAAACTATGTTAAATGCAGTAAAAAGAGCTTTAATTGTTGCAATAGGAGTTATTTTACAATTTGGATTTGCTATTATAATAAGATTATTTTTCTATAAATATCTTGGAATTATTACATTGTTTTACAATATAATAAGTATTTTAATTGTTCTTGGCATATTAAAAGAAAGTACAAGACTTTCAAATGACTTACCATGGATAATATTGATTTTAATATTTCCAATATTTGGAACAATTCTATTGATTACTTTAGGAAAAAATTACTCTAAAAGCAAGTTATTAAAAAGTATATTTGAATATGAAAACAAATATAGTAAATATCTAAACCAAGATGAAAAAATAAAAAAAGAAGTAGAAGACAAAAAACTGGATAATATTAGTTATTTAATAAATAGAACAAATTATTTCGTAAGTACTAATAATGAAATTACTTATTATAATTTTGGAGAAAAATTTTATCCTGAATTATTAAAAGAATTAAAAAAGGCTGAGAAATTCATATTTATGGAATATTTCATAATTAATGAAGGTGTTATGTGGAATAGTATTTTAGACATCTTAAAAGAAAAAGCAGCAAAAGGTGTAGATGTTAGAATATTATATGATGATATGGGAAGTATTGCAATGCTTTCAACAAATTATTCAAAGCAACTTGCTAAGTATGGGATAAAATGTATTACATTTAATAAATTAAGTCCTTTTAGAGGAATATTTATGAATAATAGAGACCACAGAAAAATCACAGTAATAGATGGAAAAGTTGCTTTTTCTGGAGGAGTTAATTTAAGTGATGAATATATAAATATTAATAGCAAATTCGGAATATGGAAAGATAATGGAATTAAAATAGTCGGAAATGCTATTTGGAATTTAACAGTTATGTTTTTAACCTTGTGGAATGCCAATATAAATGAAGATACAGATATTACAAAATTCAAATATAATTTCAATGACAGTGATAAGAACAATGGTTATGTTATTCCTTATGGGGTTGCACCACTTCATAAAGATTTAATTGGAGAAGATGTTTATATTAATATGATAAATAGTGCAAAAAATTATTTATATATAATGACACCATATCTAATTATTGATACTGATATGGTTAATGCACTTTGTAGAGCAGTTAAAAGAGGAGTGGATGTAAGAATAATTGTACCTGGTATTCCAGACAAAAAAATAGTTTATACACAAACAACTTCATTCTTTAAAGTACTACATGATAATAGAGTAAAAATCTATAAATATACAAACCGGATTTGTTCATTCTAAAGTATTTTTATCAGATGATATTAGGGCTGTAGTAGGAACAATAAATATGGATTATAGAAGTTTATATCTTCATTTTGAAAATGGAATATATATGGAAAATGTTAATGAAATAAACAACATATATAAAGATTTTGAAACTACATTTAAAGATAGTCAAAAATTGAATGATAAAGATGTTAAAGCAGGATTTATAAAATCTTTATGGCAAGCTGTATTAAGATTACTTGCGCCATTATTTTAGAGTATAGATAAAGTATATTTTATACTACTACTATGCAATATATGACCAACAATATTGACTAATAAAAAAATATATATTATATTAAAAATAATTAAATAATTACTTATAAAGAGTTGAGGTAGAGATTTGGCTCTATAACCTCATACCAAAACGGGGATATTCTCGCAGTGGTCCAGCCAAAAACTATAAGGAATAATAAAGTAAAACTTTGTATTATTCCAAAGTTTTATTTTTTATATAATAGGAAAGTAGAACTTTCCTATTATATAAAAAATAAAATTGCACAGAAAATTTACTTTATAAATTTTCACGTCAACAAATCTTTACGCTTCTCTTTATTTGTAGGAAAAGAGGTAAATATGGAAAAGAAAGATTTTAAAGAAGTGAGTATAGAGGAATTAATAACATACTCAAAACAAAAGGAATCACCTAAAATAACAATAATAGAAAGCATAACAGATGAGGAATTTAAATATGTAGATTTAATTTCTAAAAGACTATTTATTGAGCCAATTATTGTAAAAAATACAAACATGATTGCTTTTATAAGTGATTCATCTATTGTACGAAAAATTGCGAAGGACCTTAATAAAAAGAGCCAAACAATGTATTACGATTTTTGTAAAATGCCAAGTGGAAGCATAACCATTTATGCTCTAACAGGATATACAAAAGGTTGGACTATAGTAAGAGACAATGGATATCAAGTAGAGTCTTTTGATGAAAATGGAGAAAAATGTAATGCATGGCTAGATACTAATATTAACGAAGTAGATACTACTTATCTTAATAGTTTAGGCTTTAGCGAATTTACTTGTACAGTTCAAATAGGACGAAAGAAATGCAGTAATATAGAAATATTGGAACATTCTCGATTGAATTATTTAAATGATGGTATATATAACGATGTAAGAAATTGCTATTATCCAGCAAAAAATAGTAATAAAGATATAGCAGAATATAATAAATTAGAAAAGTTATTTAAAAAATGGGGATTTAAAAGTATATAATAGCAATCCTTGAAACTGATATATTCAATTTTTGTAACAAAATATTCAAACAATCAAGATGGAATTGCAGAGTTTATTGAAAAATACCTATAAAATTGATACAATATAAAATATGAATTCTAACAATATAATTAACTTTATAGATGGGAGAAATAAATGGATAATAGAAATATTAAACTTGCACATAATGTTGTAAACAATTCAATAAATTTAAAAGAAGGAGACAATTTATTAGTTGAAGTAATTGGAGAAGATGGATTAGATCTTGCAAATGAAATTATAAATCAAGCAAAAAAAATACATGCAACTCCAACTTTAAATTTAATTAAATATGGACAACTTAAAAATTTTCTAATAAATGCAACCAATAGTGAAATAATTGAATATGGAAAGAAAGACTTTAGTAGGATGAAAAAAATGCAAGCATATATAGGAATAAGTGCACCAAAATCTGACAACAGTTTAGAAGGAGTTTCTCAAGAAAAATTAGAAATCTATAACAAATATTATACTGCTTTAGTACATTTAGAACAAAGAGTAAAACATACTAAATGGTGTATTTTAAGATATCCTAATCAATATTTTGCAAATAAAAATAATATGACACTAGATGAAGCAAAAGATTTTTATTATAATGTATGTAATGTAGATTATAATAAAATGAAAAATGAAATGGAACCATTAAAAAAATTGATGAATAAAACCGATAAAGTGCATATTATAGCACCTGAAACTGATTTATCTTTTAGTATAAGAGGAATTCCGGCAGAAAAATATTATGGAACATTCAATATACCAGATGGAGAGGTTGCAACATGTCCAATAAAAAATAGCGTTAATGGCTATATTACTTACAATACTAAGACAAAGTATAATGATATTATATTTGAAAACATAAGATTTGATTTTATAGATGGAAAAATAGTAAAGGCAACGGCAAAAGAAAATACAAAAGAGCTAAATGATATTTTAGATGTAGATGAAGGAGCAAGATATATTGGAGAATTTGCATTCGGACTAAATCCTTATATTAATAATACTATGTGCGATACATTATTTGACGAGAAAATTAATGGGAGTTTCCATTTTACTCCAGGAATGGCATTGGAAGAAAGTGATAATGGAAATCGCTCAGCAATTCATTGGGATATAGTTAAAATATTAAGAAAAGAATTTGGTGGGGGAGAAATCTATTTTGATAATATCTTAATAATGAAAGATGGAAACTTTGTATTAGAGGAGTTAAAAGGACTAAATGCTAAAAATTTAATTTGATCATTGATAATTTGCCTATTTTAAGCTATAATTAAGATATCATTTTTTAAAGTGAATAGTAACTATGAAAATGGAGGAATTGAAGATGGAGGAAGAATGGATATATGTAACGGAAGAAGAAAATACAGTTAGATATGTATTGGGAACAAAAGGAAAGAATACATTGTGTTGTTTAGGTATTAATCCTTCAACAGCAGAGCCAAATAAACCAGATGCAACAATAAGGTCAGTAAGAAGAATTGCAGAAAATAATGGATATGATAGTTTTATAATGTTTAATGTATATCCAGTAAGATCCACAATATTTGAAAAGCTTTCACAGGAAGATAATAAGTTATATAATGAAAGAAATATTAAAGAGATTTTAAATGTGATAAGGAAATTACCAAGACCTGTAAATATATGGCTTGCCTATGGTAATCTTATAGATAAAAGAAATTACATGAGAAAATCTTTTAATAATTTAAAAACAGAATTAGATAAATTCAATTGCGAATATTGGTGTTGTGGATTAACAAAGAATAAAAACCCTAAACATCCACTTTATTTAAAAGGAACAACAAAACTTCAAAAATATAATTAATGCTATAAATTACATTACTTAGAGTAATTTATGCTTATTTTGAAAGGAGTTAAATATTATGGGTATAGTATCATTATTTTTATTGAGAAGAAGAATAATCATAGACAAATTATCACAATGTGGTGCTTTTTCAGAAGAAACTGCAAAAACATTTTCAGAAGCAGGAATCATTAATACTGATGCTTATCCTTATGTTATAGATAAATTGATAAAACATGGAATAATTAATAAAACAAATGACGGAAAATATTATTTGAACAAGTAATTACAGTTCGATAACTATTTATTTAAAAGATTATCAATATAAAAAGATAATCTTTTATTTTTTATGCAAAAATATTGACAAACTGTTACAACTGTTATAATATAAATATAACAGTTGTAAAAAAGGAGACTAACTATTAAAAGTCAAGGCCTTTTGTAAAAAAATAAAAAATTGGAAAAAATCCCATGCCAAAGAG
>CANRGE010000024.1 GCA_947630065.1 uncultured Clostridia bacterium | reverse complement strand
TTTTACAAAGCCATTCTACTCCTTCTTTAGAAATTACTACTTTTTTATTACCCAAAAACTTATATTTTTCAAAGCCATAATCACACATTTTCTGAATTGCTTTTCTAACATTAATATCTTTTCTATTGAAATACTTACATAGTTGTTTTATATCCATATCTTCACTCCACCAGTTTTCCTTATGTTCTATTTTCGATAATTCTTCATATTGTTTAATTCTATTTTCAAAAAAATCTACATCGGCATCTATCAAAGATTTTTCTTTTTCACTTTTCAATTTTTCACGATATTTTTGTTGTCTTAATCTGTTTTGTTCTTTATACTTTTTTTAACCATTGTAAACTATTTAAGAACATAAAAAATCACTAAAACCATTATAGTTCTAGCGATTAAAGTTTGGTTGCGGGGGTAAGACTCGAACTTACGACCTTCGGGTTATGAGCCCGACGAGCTGCCAACTGCTCCACCCCGCGATGTGTAACTTTATATATTATATTACATACATCACTAATTTGTCAATACTTTTATCAAACTTTTTACTGGGCGTTATCAAACTTTTTGCTTAACGTACAATATTACAATTTATCCGCAATATTCGATATAAAAAAATTTAACATTAAATTACGCTTTCCACATTGTGCATTTTACATAACTGGGACACGTCCCAGTTTTTTCACACACTATATCAGCAACATCACATATAAAAAAACTTTAAAGAGAGAAAATAGTTTCTCTCTTTAAAGTTTTGTATTTTTTCGTATTAATTCTCTGTTGTATTATTTGATGCTTTATCATTTGAATCTTTATCACTTGATATCTCATCTTTTGATACTTCATCTTTTGAGCCTTCATCTTTTGAACCTTCATTATTTAGTTCATTATCTTTTGTAGCTTCATTCATTACTGTTTTTGCTTCTGATGTTTCATCTGTTTCTGTTACATCATTTTCTTCTGTATTCTGTTTCTCTTCAGCACTTTCATCATGGCTTCCTTCAACAGTATTTGACGGCTCATTATTGTTTTCTTCTACTTGCTCTTTAGACTTATTATTAGTCAATCTTAAAGTAATATCTATGAATTTTGAATTAATCTGTTCAAAAATCTCATAATTATCTAAGACTTTTGTTATAATATTTCTCACTGAACTAGTTGTTAAAATCTTACCATCATAGAAGTTAATATTTCCTTCTTCACTATTCATTATTGCAGTTGTATTATCAGCTATTGCATATATTATTGGTAAAGATGTGCTTAATTCTTCATCATCTTTTCCTAAGTTTATTACTCCTTTTCCTTCATTTCTTATTCCTACTGATTTTATCCTTTCTACTTTTACTGTTGCTTTTTCTATCTCTAAAGGATTTTCGCTTTCATTGTAAATTCCATAGCTTGGTTTCATTTGTTCTAGTTCTTCTTTGAATTCTTTGGTATCTTTAATCAATTCATAGTTTTCTATATTTTTAGCTTTTACAGTAATATCAATTGATTTTATAATACATTCTTTTGATTTTTTAGAATTGTAGATTCCTATTCCATCATCCTCTGATACTATTACTTTTCCGTTTGTGATTTCTAATATTGAGTCATTGTATATAGCCTTACTTCCTACTCCTGTAATTTCTACTATTCCATCTTTTATATTAGTCTTAGAGCTTTCTGCATTATATATTCCAATTGCGCCTATTCCTTGAGTTACTATTTTTCCGGAATTCATGTTGAATGTTGCCATATTTGTAATGTTATAAACGCACTTTCCTCCGTTTTTCTCTGTTGTTATAACCACATTTTCCATGTTTACTGTTCCTATATTATAAATTACTGTTCCATTTTCAACTTCATTTTTTATAATACCTGAACCTGTTATTGTTAATGTTCCTTGGTTATTTATTGTGTTTGTTGAAGTACTTGTTATTGTTTTTCCATTTAGATTTATTGTAATATTTTTACCTTGCTGAATTACCAATTCCTTATCTAAACTTACATTTTCCAATACTTTGATACTGCCTTCATCATTACAACTCATTATAGCCTCTTCAATTGTTTTATACTTTATTTCCCCTACTTCTGCTAAATCTGGCATTTCATCTATTGGGATTTGTTGTTCATCATTATTTTCTATTGTCTTCTCTGTTTCAATATCACCTTGAATTTCATCCTCACTTGCCTGCTCAACACTACTTATTGACACCGAATTGCTACTCAAATAATTCGCTATTGATGCTGGTGCAGGGCCTTGTGTAAAGAATCCTGGATTTGATGTACCTCCGTCTATATGAGCATAATCTGAATAAACATCTATATTATTATATGTTGTTCCTTGGCCTCCTTTTAATACATCACATCCTCCAAACATTACCTCTTTAGTAGTTAATTTACTCGTTGACCAATTGTTTCCAACATATATTGTCTTTAATTTACTACACCAAACAAACATATAATACATAGTTGTAACATTTCTCGTATCAAAGCTTGATAAATCTAACGTTGTTAAACTACTACAGCTATTGAACATATTCGACATATTTGTAACATTTTTCGTATCAAAGCTTGATAAATCTAACGTTGTTAAACTACTACAGCTATTGAACATATTCAACATAGTTGTAACGTTTCTCGTATCAAAACTTGATAAATCCAAGGTTGTTAAACTACTACAGCCAGCGAACATATAAGGCATATCTGTAGCTCCACTTGTATTAAAGCCTGATAAATTTAACGCTGTTAAACTCCTACAGCCAGCGAACATATTCGTCATATTTGTAACATTTTTCGTATCAAAGCCTGATAAATCTAACGTTGTTAAACTACTACAGCTAGCGAACATATTCGACATAGTTGTAACATTTTTCGTATCAAAGCCTGATAAATCTAACGTTGTTAAACTACTACAGCTATTGAACATAGCAGTCATATTTGTAGCTCCACTTGTATTAAAGCCTGATAAATTTAACGTTGTTAAACTCCTACAGTTAGCGAACATAGCAGTCATATCTGTAGCTCCACTTGCATCAACGCCTGACAAATCTATTATTTCTGCATCTGTATAACCACTAAACAGACTATTGCAGTTGTCTAGATATACTTTTTCTTTTTCACACCACCAACATATTTCATAACTACCATTAATATATACACTCCACATATAAATTGGAAATGCTGAGGTACTTGATGATATTTTATTTTCTTCTACTTTATCCGCAGTGCTTATTTCTTCAGCTCTATATCTTATTATATACCTTATTTTTTTATTTTTTGATAAACTCGACATTTTTGAACGTAACTTAGTTGTATCAAATACTGCTGCTCCAGATGTTAAATATCCCGGATTAGATGGTGCATTATCTATATGTGCGTAATCAAAGTCCACATGACTACTATCGTACATAGTATCATTTGATCCTTTCAGTACAACACATTCTTTGAACATTTCTTTTCCTTCTTTAACACTGTCTGTTGACCAATGAGGTCCAATATATATAGTTTCCAATTTGCTACAACCATAAAACATCCTATTCATATAAGCAACTTTATTGGTATCAAAACTTGATAAATCCAATGTAACTAGGTTTTTGCAATTTACAAACATTCCTGCCTCGAAATCCTTAACGTATTTTCCGTAATCCAGATTACCATGAAGATGATCCAATCCCCCTGAGCCAGTACGAGCCCTACTCATGTATATAACATTACTTGTATTAAAATTTGATAGATTTAATTCTGTTAATGTTTCACATCCACTAAACATACTCTCCATACTTTTCAAATTTCTTGTATCAAACATAGATAAATCTAATGACTTTAATTTAGTACAGTTTACAAACATACCCACCATATTCGTTACACTACTAGTTTTAAAATTTGATACATCCAACTGTGTTAAATTATTACAAAAGGCAAACATCTCCGCCATATCCTCTACTTTTCTAGTATCCAAGTTTAATACATTTAATTCTGTTAATTCCGTACACGCTCTAAACATTCTATGCATGCTTGTTACTTTGCTAGTATTAAATTTTGTAATATCTAATGTTTTTATTTTTAAACAACCACAAAACATACATCTCATATTTGTTACTTTTTCAGTATTAAATCTAGAAACATCTAATTTTGTTAACGATTCACATCCATCAAACATATTATCCATAGTTGTAACCTCATCAGTTTTGAATCCTGAAACATCTAAATTTGTTAGTGATTTACACGCCGCAAACATAAATGACATATCTGTTACTTTACTTGTATCAATTCCTGAAACATCTAATTTTGTTATTGATCTACATCCTTCAAATATAAATGACATATTTGTTACTTTAGATGTATCGAATACTGTAACATCTAAAGTTAATAATTCAGTTAACTCACTAAACATATAGCTACTATTTTCATTCAAAAATGGCTTTTTATCTGAACTATGCCAATATATTGTTCCATCTTTGTACCACATATATATTGGCACTTGTGATTCTGGTGCAGATACTACTTTGGCTACTTTTGCATTTTCTGAAGTCATTGTGTCAGAATATTGTAATGTTTTTATTGTTGTATCCCAATCTCTATATTTTGCCTCATTATTTCCTGATGACAACTGTTTCATTTTTACATTTACATTTTCTCCTGTATCAAATGTTGCTCTTCCCCAATTTGCAGTTAATGTTACTGTTCCATTATTAGTATCAGTTAGGTTTTTAAAGAAAGTATTTGTCATATTTGATCCATTCCAAGACTCCATATTATCTGCTGTTAAGCCTGCTTTTGCATTACTTCCTAATCCGTTTGTTGTTGATGTTGTCCAGCCTGCAAAGCCCAATCCGCTTTTAGCTGGATTACTTATTTCTATGTTTTGGTCATATGTAGCTGTAGTTGGTGCTTTAGTTCCTGCGCTTCCTCCATTTAAACTATAATTTATTTTATATGTGTTTGGTGTTGCACTTGACGTTATTGTTGTTGTTGCATTTATTGTAGCTGTATTTGGATTAGTAGCTGATTTTCCTGCGACTGTTAATGTTGGTGTATTATACCCTGTTGATGCTGTTGATGTTATATATATTTTTGTTCCATCCGTTACATATATTGTTGATGCAAGTTGAGTTCCTGAACTTGTATTTTCTCTTAATGTTATTGTAGTGTTAGCACCTGCATTTGCTGTTACTTTATATGTTTTTATATTTGCACTTCCTACATTTCCATATTTATCCTTTGCCCATACATAATATGTTGTTTCATTACTTTGGTTTATAGTTTGCGCACTTACTTCTGCTTTCCACTCTGTAGCTACAGTAGGTGCTGTATTTGTTGTTGTTACCGCATATGAATCTATTCCATTATCGTCACTTGCTGAATATGTGAAAGTATTATACGCTGTTCTAGTTATTGTTACTGTTGGTGGTGTTGCATCAACTGTAATTTGTACAGTTGCTTTTTGTCCATTTAATTCTGCTGTAATTGTTACTATTCCTGTTGATACTCCTGTTACTGTTACTCCTGTTCCCGTTGTTGACGTTGTATTTATTGTTGCATAATCTTCATTACTTGTTGTCCAATTAATTTTCTTTCCCTCATCTAGCACATTTGTTGGACTTATTGTTGGTGTTACTGTAGTTGTACCTTTTCCTATTTTTGTTGCTCCTGCACTAATTGATATATCTGTTACTGTTACATTTACTGTTGCAGATATAGCATTATAATTTGTACTTTCTCCAACTGATATTGTTACACTTGTTGTTCCTGCTGCCTTTCCTGTTATAGTTACTGTTCCTTTTGATGCTTCATCTGACATTGATGCAGTTGCTGTTGTATCACTTGCTGAAGTAGTTGTTGCTGTTACATCTTCTCCTGTATATGTGAATGTTACTGTTTTCTCTGCATTCTTTCCTACATATACTGTTGTTGATGCTGGTGTTATTGTTCTGTTTGCTTTATTTATTGTTAATTTTCCTGTATTAAATGTTATTTTTATATCATAATTACTTGCACTTGCACTTAATCCACTTAAAGTTATTGTATACTCTCCAGCATTTGTTGGTGTTGTTTGGCTTGAATATCCTGTTGCTGAATATGTATATGTTGCAGTTCCAGTTATTGATACTACATTTTCTGCATCCCCATTTTTTAATCCTGATATGTTTTTGGTATATGTCTTTTCTATATTTACTGCACTTCCAGTATATGTTGTAGTCTTACTATCCGCTGTAAATGTTACTGTTAAAGGTGCTTTAGTTATTTCCAAATTTCCTGCTACATATTCAAATGAATAATTTGTTGCTGAACCACCTGATGGGGTTAATTTATGTGTTCCTACATTTTTTTCTGTTGTTGTTAGTGTAGGTGCTTTATATCCTTCTGCTTTTGATTGGTCTTCTCCATTTACAAATCCTGTTACTGTTATAGCTAATTTAGGTGTTTCTCCATATGTTATTGTTTCTCCTACATATTTTGCTGTTAATGTTGCCGCTGTTATATCTGCTGTTTTTGTTTCTGAAGATTTTTCTAATTGATAATTTGTCCAGCTTGAACCTAATGTATATTTAACTGTTACATTTTTTCCTGTTCCAACATTTTTATCTTCAAATGCATATGTTGCTGTTACATCTGGATTTTCTCCTGTTACTTGTCCCTCTATGCTTACTGTTCCTGAACCAGTTGCATTTCCATCATATGTTTTATTATTTACTGTTGTTGATGGTGTTATTGTCCTTTTTGTTATATTAGCTGTCGTTTTAACAGATGCCACACATGTATAGTTCGCAGTATTACTAATTGTAATTCCACTTACTGTTACTTCTATTCCTGTTCCAACATCTTTTTTAGCAAATGTGTAACTACTTGCTGTTGCAGTTACCTTATCCCCACTTACTATTCCAGATAGACTTATTGAACCTGTTCCTTTAGTATTTCCATCATAAATTTTATTATTAGCAGTTGCTGTTGGAGTTAATTCTTTCTTTGCTATTATAAATTTTACTTTAGCTGTTGTAGCTTTATAATTTTGGGTTGCTGGGAATGTTGCTTGTACCCAATATGTTCCGGCATTTTTTGGCACTCCACCATTTCCTTCTGCACCATCTGCTGTTGTTGTTTGTGTTGAACATGTTTCATCTTTATAATATACATATGTTACATTTTCAATTCCATTTGTTGCTGAACTTGGTGCTGGGTTTTGTGCTACGTCTCCATATGTCCAACCATCCATTGTTATTGTTGCTTTTCCATCTGCTTTAGTAATTGTGAAACTTGATGTTTTACTTTCAGAATAATTTCCTCCTTCTTTTGCTGTTACCGTTACTGTTGCTTCTCCTGCATTTGTGTTGTCAGAATATGATACAGTATAATCAACATTTTCTTGTAAAACTTGATCTCCATCTTTTACAGTTACTGTTGGTCTTTTTTCATTACCGTCATATTGATATGTTGAATTATCTAAACTTACTTGTATGTCAGATGAATTTAATGATTTTGCTTCTATTGTTAATGTTCCTTCTTTATATGTAAATGTATAATTGCTTGCTGCTCCTCCTGCTGGTTTTAATGTATATTTTCCTGCTTTTAATGTTGTTGGTGGAGTTACTGTTGGTCTTTCATATCCTTTACCTTTTAGTGAATCTTCTGTTTCACCATTTACAAATCCTTCTACTTTTACTGTATAACTTGGTGTTTGTCCATATGTTTTTGTTTCACTTACATATGTTGCTGTTAATGTAGCTTTTTCTATTGTAAATTCTACTGTATATGTCTCTTTATATTTTGAATTTTCATTAAATGTAACTGTTGCTTTTCCTTTTCCTACATTTATGTTATTTTGATATGTAATAGTGTATTCAGAAGATAATATATCTTCTCCTGTATTTTTATCTACAACTTTTATTGTTGGTGTTTGTTCTCTTCCTGTATATACAAGTGAACCGCCTTCTACTGTTACTATTGCTTCATTTTTTTGCCATATTGCTGTTAATGTTACTGTTCCACCATTGTCATCAACTAGATTTTTAAAATATGTGTCTGTAGTTATCTCTCCGCCCCAGTGTGTTGTTACTGTACTATCTGATGTTCCTCTATATGCATTATTATCTAATCCATTTGCTGTTGATGAGTACCATCCTAAAAATGTATATCCTACTCTTGTTGGATTTTTTATATTTAGAACTTTATCATATGTTCCTGTAGTTGGATTATCTGATACTTCGTTTCCTTCTGCATAATTATATTGGATTGTATATGTATTTGCTGTCCATAATGCTGTTGCATTAACTGTAAATGTTTCATGATTATATGCTAATCCTGCTGTATAATTTGTTGATTGTTCACATTCTTTGCCTCCTACTGACCACTTACTAAATGTGTAACCTGTTTTAGAAAATTCATTTGCCCTCAATGTTACTTCCTGTGAACTTGTTGTTGATACTGAATTTGTATTTAAGAATACTGTCTTTGTTGTATTATCCACACTTCCACTTGAGCCTGAACCTCCTGAATATGTTATTGTCAATGTTCTACTATATACCGCATATAAACTATTTCCAGTATCATATGCTGGCTTAATACTTTCTGTTGATGTTGTTACTGTATATTCCGCTTCTTTTGTTGCTGTATCATTTCTATATCCTAAAGCAGTCCAATTTGTTATTGGTGTTGGTGCTTGAGCACTTATTGATGATACAGTATTATTATTTGTATTTAAATATTGTTTTACGGTTGGTTTTGATTCATTGTTTATACCTGAATATAAGGTCAATGTTCTCTCATATACTCCATAGAATATTATCTTATCATCATCAAATGCAGGTGTAACTGTACCTGTTGTGGTTGATGTTGCATCTATTGTTTGATTATCCGCATTTGTATCGTTTCTATATCCTATTGCTGTCCAGTTCTCTACATCAGTTAATTTAGGAGCTGTTAGTTTAGTTACTTGTGTTGATTGATATGGATTGTAGTATTGTTCAGTTGTTGAACTTGTTTTTGCACTTACTCCGGATTTAAATGTTACCGTTCTCTTGAATATTGCATACAATCTAATTACTCCACCTGATGTTGGTGTTAAGTTCTCTACTGATTCTTCATTTGCATATTTAACTGTTGTAGATGATGTATCATCATGATTACTCCATCCAGCAAATGTCCAACCTGTTGGTGCATTTCCAGAATAAGCTGTTAATGCTTGACTAACATCATATGTATGTACTGATTCCTTTAACTTTGTTGCTCCTCCTGTTGTTGTACCATTTCCTTGATAATACTCTACCTTATATTTGTTTGCTGTCCATTGTGCTGTTGCAGTAACTGTAAATGATGCATCATATGCCAATTCTGGTGTATATTGTGTATTTGCTACATAGTCATTATCTCTAATTCTCCATTTATTAAATGTATAACCAGTTCTTGCGAATCCATTTTGTGCTAATGTTACTGTTTGTGAACTTGTTACATTAGAATCTGAATTTAGATATATAGTTTTTGTTGTATCTTTTGTAGCTCCACTCGTATTATTATTTCCTACATAAGTAATTGTCAAAGTTCTACTATAAACTGCATATAAGTAATTTGCTTTAGTATATATTGGTGAAATAACTACTGATTGTGATGTTGCTTCATATTCTGCAGTTGTTGTTGAAACATCTGACCTATATCCTAATGTTGTCCAATCGTTTACTGCTTTAGGTGCTGGTGCAGTTATTTGTGATACTGCATTATCCATTGTATTCATGTATTGTGTTACTTGAGAAGTTTCTGCTTTACTTGCTCCTGAATAGATTGTAATCGTTCTTTCATATACACCATAGTATATTGTATCTTTTGTATTCCATTCAGGTGCTATACTTACCGGGCTATCAGTAACTGCTGTTGTAGGTGTACTTGCTGTTTTATCTACTCTATATCCTTTTACTGTCCAATTTGCAACATTCTGTAGTACTGGTGCATTTACAGAAGTTACCTGTGTTGATTTATAAGGATTATATTTTTGCTCTAATTCTGTAGTATTTTCACCATTTATACCTGATTTGAATGTTATTGTTCTTCTAAATATTGCGTATAATTTTATTGTTCCATTTGGTTCAGCAGTTAAATTAATAACATTTTTCTGGTCAGTATATTTAATATCTGTTGATGATGTAGCATTGTTATCACTCCATCCAGCAAATGTCCATCCACTTGGTGCTTCTCCTGTATACGCAGTTAATGCTTGCTCTTTGTCATATGTATGACTTGATGTTGTTAATAAATCTGCACTTCCTGTTGAATTCTTACCTTGATAATATTCAACCGTGTATTGGTTTGCAACCCATGTTGCTGTCATTGTTACAGTTGCTTCATTAATATCAGTTAAGTTTCTGAAATATGTATTCAATGTTTTGGTTCCTTCCCAATGATCTTTTGGATCTGGTGCGGTTCCTGTTAATGCATTTGGACCTAATCCATGTGCAGTATCTAATGTCCATCCAGTAAATGTATATCCTGTCTTAGTTGGATTACTTATTTGTATATCTCTATGATATGTAGCACTTGATGGTGCA
Organism: uncultured Clostridia bacterium; assembly: GCA_947630065.1. Classification (GTDB taxonomy): domain Bacteria; phylum Bacillota; class Clostridia; order TANB77; family CAG-508; genus RGIG8482. The sequence continues at coordinate 20,291 of CANRGE010000024.1, read as the reverse complement.
TATTGTCCTGCTTCTCCTCCTGCATAATCATATACAATAGTAAATGTATTTAATTTTGCACTTGATTCAACTACTGTTTCTTTTGATATTGTAGCTGTTTTTCCACTTTCTAGCTGTTGTCCTCCAACTTTTATAATAGGAGTATTATATCCTGTTAGTTCTTTTACAGATACATGTATTACAGTTCCATCCAATACATATGTTGTACCTAACTCTATTCCACTTTCATTAGCTTCTCTTATAGTTAATGTTGTTCCTTCTCCCTCAGTTTTTATTAATTTATAAGATGATATTTGTGCATGACCAATATTACCCATTTCATCTATTGCCCATACATAATATGTTTCAGCTTTGTCTTTACTAATATTATGAGTTCCAGAATTTAACTCACCTGTTCTTGTCCATTCAGTTGGTTCTTCATTGGTTGTTGTTAATGCCCATCCTGTTACAGCTCTGTTATCACTAGCTGTCCATGCAAATGTATCATAATCTGTTCTTGTAATATTTACTTCTGGTGCTGTTGCATCAACTATTACTTTTGATGTCTTTTGTTCAGCATTCAATGTGGCTGTGATAGTTACTTCTCCTGTTGAAATACCTCTTACAGTTATACCATTTCCTTTTGTTGTTTGACTAGGAGTTACTGTTGCAACTCTTGAATCATCACTTTCCCAATAAATTGTACTTGATACATCCTCTTTTGCAGCACTTTCTGGTGTTATTGTTGGTTTTATTTCATATGTTCCATCACCTGGTATTACATTATATGTTGGTGCAATTGTGAAATCAGTTACATGTACAGAAAGGATTTTTACACCTGCTTTATAATTTGCACTTGATGGTACTTGAATTACTACAGTAGTTTCTCCTACCTTTTTACCTTCTAGTCTTACTGTTCCACCTTTCACTTCATCTGTCATTGATGCAGTTACTGTTTTTGTATCTACTGAATATACTTTTGTTGTTACATCTTCGCTGTCATATTTGAATGGTACATCTATGTGTGCTCCTACACCTACCCATTGTGTATCTGAATTTACTTCTATTATTCTTTCAGCTTTTTCTATAGTAAATGTCTTAGAATATTGTCCTGTATGATTTTGACCGTTTTTAAATGTTACTGTTGCAGAAGCTGTTCCAGCATTTACATTGTTTTGGTATGTAACATCATATTCATCTTCTGATACAATTTCTCCTGTAACTTTATCAGTTACTGTTACTTTTGGTTGTTTAGCAGTTCCATCATATGTACATGTGTCTGGATCTACACTTAATTCTACCTCGTAATTAGCATTTATAATTAATTGTCCTATATTATAAACAAATTTATAGTTTGTTGCCTCACCTTTTGTAAGAGTTACATTATATGCTCCAACATTTGTTTCAGTACATGTAACTGTTGGTGCTACATATCCATCTGCTGTTGCTGCATTTTCACCATTTACAAATCCTGTAACCACAACTAAGAATTTAGGTTTTTCTCCATATTTTATAGTTTCATTGCTGTATGTTGCGGTTAATTCAGCTTGCACAATATCTGCTTCTCCATATACTGTATATAAGTATAATTCATAATTTTTTTGCCATTCTTCTTCTAATGTTACTATAACACTTACACCTATATCTTCTCCAACATTTTTATCTGCGAATGTACATTTTGCAGATGCTACAGGTTTTTCACCATTTACTGCTCCCACCAATTCTACATATCCTGATCCGTCTGTTCTTCCATCATATGTCTTATCTTCTACAACAGGTACTGGAATTAACATAGCTTTTGTGATATTAGCAGTTGTTGTTGCTGTATCTGATATTAATTCATAATTTTCATTATCATTATCAATTGTAATTCCTGTTGCTGTAACAACAATTTGGTTACCAGCATCTTTTGTAGCAAACTGATAATCTTCAGCTGATACTGTTACCTCATCTCCTTCTAAAACTCCTACTACACTTACTGAACCATTTGCCTTTGTTGTTCCATCATATGTTTTGTCTTCAGCATAAACTACAGGTGTTACTTTTCTTGGAGTTATGGTTATTGTACCATTATTTTGATGTGTACTTGATAAATAATTATTATAATTTCCTGAATGATCAACTATATAATAATATACCATTGTTGTTCCAACATTTATTCTTGTAGGTGGTGTTGTTTCTCCTTCTCTTTCAGTGTCTACTACTATATGATCAGAATAATATATTTCTATATCATCACTTGGTATACTTGATATACTTATTCCGTGTGGTTGTTTATCATATTCACCTTCATAATTATTTACAATTACTTTCATATCGGCTTTATTGATTGTAAATTCTAACTCTATTGTTCCTTCATAATTTCCTTTTCCTGTGATAGTTACTTTTCCTTTTCCTGCATTTACATTATCACTGTATTCAACTGTATATGAAACATCTTTTTCTAATACAGTTTCTCCATCCTTTAATGTTACACTAGGTGTTTTTTGACTTCCATCATATGTAAATTCATTTTCACTTAAAGTAGCTTCCATGTCATTAATTGATAATTGTTTTTTAGTTATTTCTAATATGCCAGGAATATAGATAAATGTATAATCTGTAGCCTCTCCACCTTTTGGTGTTAATGTGTATTGTCCAACATTTTCGCTAGTTTGAGTTACTGTTGGTTTTGTATATCCATTTGCATTGTTCTCATCTTCTCCTTGTATAAATCCTTTTACATTTACTTGAAGTTGAGCTTTTTCGCCATATTTGATTGTTTCACTTTGATATGTTGCTGTTAATTCTACTTTTTCTATTATTCCGTCTGTTATTTCTAATTTATTAGTCTTAACAGTATAATTTCTTGCATATGGTTCGTCTAATAAAATATTTGTTATACTTACAGTTTTTCCAGTTCCAGCATGTTGTGTATCATATGTAAATGTTCCTGTTGCTGTAGGATGTTCTGAATATGCTCCATCGGTTAATACTATATTACCTGAACCTGTATTATTTCCATCATATTTCTTTGAATTTGATGTTGCTGAACTTACTTCTATTTCTTTAGGTTTTATATTAAAGCTAGATACTGATGTTACTTGTTTATAATTCTTATTTTCTTTAAAAGTAGCTTGTAGATAATATGTTCCAGCATATTTAGGTACTCCACCTGTTGTTTCTGCTCCATCTGTTAAAGAAGTCTCTTTTGTGCATTCTTCATCTGTGTAATATTTGTATGTTACATTATCTGTTCCATTTGTCTCAGAAACTGCTGTTGGTGTTTTTGGTTTTTCTCCATATGTCCAATTTTCCACTTCAGCTTGTGCATGTCCTTGTGCTTTTGTAATAAAGAAGTTTTTCTTTATCTCTCCGCTATAGTTTCCCTTTAGCTGAATTATTGCTGTTGCAGTACCAACTTCTATATTATTTTCGTATCTTACATCATAATCTTTTCCTTGAACTAACTCTTCATCATTTAATACAGCTGTAACTTTAGGCTGACATTGTTCTCCTGTATATTCAAAAGTTATTGGTTCTAATGTTACTGTAGGTTTAGTTTCATCATAAGGAAGTACTGTTAATTTTCCAGCAATATCTATGAATGTGTAGTTTAATGCATCTCCGCCTTCTGGTGTCAATGTATATGGGCTTTCAGAAACATTTAATACCGGTTCATTTACTATTGGTGAATCATAATTTTCTGCATTAGTCTCTGATTCGTCTCCTACGAATCCACTTACTTCTACCATTAATAGTGGTTCTTCACCATATGTTATCTCTTCTGATACATATTTTGCTGTTAATACTGCTTTTTCTATATCTGCTGTTGCGTTTCCTGTTGTTTCTGCTAAACTGTAATTTATTGCCCATGTTGATTCTAGTTTAATTGAAGATACATCTACATATTTAGCTACCCCAACATTTTTATCTTCAAAGTTAAATGTTGCAATTGCTGTTGGTTTTTCACTATTTACTCCTCCTTCAAGAGTTATAGTTCCTGAAGTTGAAATATTTCCATTATATTGTTTGTCATTTGCTGTTATTTTCTTTACAGTTACTGGTATTTTGTTGATTACTGCATTTCCTGTTACTTGAGTTCCATTATTTAATGTATAGTTTTCAGCATCTTCACCTTCTAGTATTATAGTATTTGCTGTTACTATTCTTTGTCCAGCATTTTTGCTGTCAAATGTATAACTTGTAGCTTCTGCTGTAACTTTATCTCCATCTATAATACCACTTAAAGTTATTGAACCTTCTGCTGATGTATTTCCATCATAATCTTTATCTTCAGCATCTAATGTTGCTACTAATGCTCTAGGTGTTATTACTCCTGTATTTGTTACTAATGATGTATCTGTTAACTCATAATTCTTAGACCAGTCTTCAGCCAATTCAATATCTGTAACTTCAACAGTTTTTCCTTTTCCAACGTTTTCATCATCATATGTGAATTTTGCTGTTGCCTTTGGTTCTTCACCATTTACAGCTCCACCTAGAGTAAGTGTTCCAGTTGCAATTCTTTCTCCATCATATACTTTACTTTCAATGTTTGCTACTGATGGTGTTAGTTTTACTTTACTAATTGAAATCATACCATTATTATCTTCATCAAATGATGAATAATCACTGTAATTTCCAGTTTTGTCTTTTATGTAGTAATATACAGTTGTTTGTCCTGAGTCTTTTACATGAGGAGCTTCTTTACTACCTGCAGTATTATAGTTTTCTGATGTTAGTGGAACTTCTGAATAGTATATTTCATAATCATCTTCTGAATAATCTGGTTCGTTAATCTCTACAGTAATTGAGTGTTCCTCACCATCATATGAACCATTATAATTTGTAGTATATCCTACATCTATTTTCTTTCTCGTAATTTCAGCTGTTGTTGTTAACTGTTTATTTTCTTCTATAAAATAATCTGTTTTCCATTGTTCATCTATTTGAATATCTGTTACATTTACAGTTCTATTTCCAACTTCTGGTGATTCAAATTGGAAATGTGCTGTAGCTGTTGGTTTTTCGTTATTTACTGCACCCTCTAATTTAATTGTTCCAGATTTTACTTCTGTTGTACCATCATATACTTTTCCTTCTGCAGTAGCAGATGGTGTTAATTGAACTTTAGATATATGCCATGGTATTGTGATAGATGCAATTCCTTCTTCTGTATCTGACCATTTATAATTATTTGTGTTACTTAATGTAGCTGTTGCGTTGTAATCTCCAGCATGTGTTGCGTTATTTCCAACAACTGTATAATTATCTCCATTATCAACTCCAGTTTGTACTAGGCCATTATATACTAAGTCTTCTTTTGCTTTAGGTACTGTAATTTCGCGTCTTAATATTGTGAATTCTTTTTCTATTTCTTGGTCTATGTGATTTCCTGCAGTATCTACAACTTTAACTGTAACTGTATATGTACCTGCCTCTTTTGGAGGTGTATTTGTTGGTCCATATTCAGCTCCTGAATTTGTTGTTCCTTGGTATACGTATGTTATGTCTGGATCTGTTGTTGATACTTTAACATCTGGAATTCTTTCTGGCTCTCCATATGTCCATCCTTCTGCTGTAACTGTTACTTCCATTGGAGCTTTTTTAATTGTAAAGTCTTTTCTTGCTTCGCCTTCTCTATCTCCAGTCATTTCTACTACAACTGTTGCTGTTCCTGCTTCAACATTGTTTCTATAATCTAATGTATAATCTTCACCTTCTTTTAGAACCTCTCCAGTTTCATTATCTACAACTGTAACTGTAGGTTTTTTCTCTGTTCCATCATATTCAAATTCGTTTTCATCTAATGTAACAGTTACATTTGCTAACTTTTTAACTATATTTAAAGTACCTGGTACATATTTAAATTTATAATTTTTAGATTCTCCACCCTCTGGTGTTAATAAATAAGTACCTATTTCTGTATGTTCATTCTTAACAAATGGCTCAACATCTACTGCATAAACATTTTCATTATTTACATAACCTTCAACTTTAACATTTAATTCAGGTTCTGTATTTACTTCTATTGTTTCACCCTCATATGTTGCTGTTAACTCAGCTTTTAGTATTTTTCCACTATCTATACATGCTGTTGATGCATTTAATTCATAATTTATTTTCCATACATCATCAAGTTCTAGATTATAAACATAAACATATTTGTTTTCTCCAGCATATTTGCTATCATATATTAATTCATATGTATTTTTTACTGTTGGATTTTCTTTATTTACACTACCTGCTAAATCAACATATCCTGTTGCTTTTGTGTTTCCATCATATATTTTTGGATATGAGTATGCCACTACTTCTAATTTTACTTTTTCTATTGTGAAGTTTAGTGTTAGAACTCCAGAGTATTTGCCTATTCCTTTAACTATAGCTGTTGCTGTTCCTGCATTTACATTGTTTTCATATTCTACTACATAGTCTACTCCTTCTTTTAATGTCTTATCATTATCTGTTACATTAACTTTAGGTAGTTGTGAATTTCCATTATATGTAAATACATTTTCTTCCAATGTTGCTTCTATATCTGTGTTTTCTAAACTTCTAGCTGTTATTGTTAATTCTCCTGATTTATATTCGAACTTATAATTTCTAGCTTTTCCACCTGCTGGTGTTAGTGTATATGTTCCTATAGCATTATTTGTGTTTGTGATTGATGGTTTTACATAATCAGCTGCTGATTTTGCTGTTTGTCCTCCTACAAATCCATCTACCACAACATTTAATACTGGTGTTTCACCATGTTCAATTGTTTCTCCTTCATATGTTGCTGTTAATGTTGCTTGAGTAATATTTGAAGTTATTTCAACATTATCTGTTGCTAGTACATAGTTTGATGCTTTTTCTCCTGATAATTTTAAGTTTTTAAATGTAACTACATATGAACCTACATCACTATTTGGATAAACCGGTTTGATACCAACAACTAGTTCTATATCATCTCCATCAATGACTCCAGTTAGTTCTTGTTTTGATATATTTACTACATTAGTTGCATCATAAACTTTATCTGATACAGCAAACATTGGTGTTACTGTACGCTTTTCAACTGTAAATTCTGTTGTTTTGCTTGCATCTTCATAATTGCCATTACCTGGAACAGTTACCTCTAATTCATACTCACCAGCTTCTGTTGGAGGTTCATCTGTTGGACCATATGTCTCTCCATCACTTGTTGTACCTGTATATTTATAAGTTACATCATCTGGTGTATTTGTATTAGATTTTATAACTGGATCACTTGGTTCATCTCCATATGTATAATCTTCAACTACTACACTATCTATATGTCCTTTTGCTTTTGTTATTGTTGCTTTTGCATCTAGCTCTGTTGGGCTTACTGTGTAATTTGCTTTCCAATAATCATCTAAATCAATGTCTGTTACTTTAACATTTTGTTCATTTCCTGAATTACAATCACTAGATTCAAACTTAAATGTGGCTGTGGCTGTTGGTTCATCGTTGTATTGTGCACCTGTTAATGTGATTGTACCAGTTGCATCAGTGGTTCCATCATATACCTTGTCATTTACAACTGCCTTTGGTGTTAATGTAGCTCTATTTATTGTAAACTCTTGTGATACTATGCCATCATTATGGTTTCCTTCAGTATCAGTTATTGTTGCAGTTACAGTATATGTACCTGCTTGAGTTGGTGCAGTTTCTGATGGTCCATATGGATTTCCAGAATTTGTAGTTCCTGAATATGAATATTTTACTTCATGTTTCTTTACTGTTTCTGTTTTAACTTCTACAGTAGGAGCCTTCGCATTCTCACCATAAGTCCAGTTATCTATTGCAATACTTGCTTCCATTGGTATCTTGTTGATAGGGAACTCTATAATTTTTGTTCCTTCATAATCACCTTTTAAAGTAACTATTACTTTTGCTGTTCCTGCATTTGTGTTGTTTGAATAGTCTACTGTATAACTTGTTTCACTATCTAGTACAGTTACTCCATCATAAACTGTTACTGATGGTTCTTTAGCTGTTCCATCATAATCATATGAAACTGGGTTTATACTTACAGAGATTTCTTGTTTTGGTTTTTTTATGATATATAAGTCACCACTTACATATTTGAACTCATAGTTTTTGGCTTCTCCACCTTTTGGAATTAGTGTATATGTACCAACTTCTGTTTTATCATTTGTAACTGTTGGTTTTTTATATTGGTCTGCTGTTTTATCTGTTTCTCCATTTACAAATCCTTCAACTTTTACCTCTAATTTTGGTTGTTGATTAAATTCTATTATTTCGCCAGCATATGTTGCTGTTAATGTTGCTTTTTCAATTTTAAATTCTTTCTTTGTTGTTCCAGAATAATTTCCAGTTCCTTGGATTGTAACTGTAGCAGTTCCAGCATCTTTATTGTTTTCATAAGTTATTGTGTAATCTTTATCCTCTGTTAATTCTTTTCCATTGTCAGTTACTGTTACTACTGGTTTATTTTCTTTTCCTGTATATGTGTATTTATCTGGTGATAATGTAGCTTCTATGCTATCAGTTGTTAATTCTTTTTTAGTTATAATCAACTTACCACTTTCATATTTGAAGCTATAATTGTCTGCTATTCCACCTACTGGAGTAATTGTATATTCTCCAACATCTGTATTTGAATTTGTAATAGATGGTTGTCTTATTAAATCATCTTTTGTTTCTCCTTCTACAAATCCTTCAATTGTAACTTCAAGATTTGGTGTTTGTCCATATGTTATAGTTTCTCCATTATATTTAGCTACTAATTCTTTTTTATTAATATCAGCTTTAGCTGTGACTATCTCGATATCATCCCAAGCGTAATTCTTTGCACTTGTTCCACCTATTGCAATTGATTTTACATCTATAGTTTTATTGTTTTCAACATTTGGTGTTCTATATGTAAATGTTCCTGTTGCTGTAACATTGTCTCCTTCTTCAACTCCATTTACTGTAAGTGTACCGCCTTCTACATTAGTTGTTCCGTCATAATATTTGTCTGAAGCAGTTGCAGTAACTGTAATTGGTTTTTGCTCAATTGTCCATTGTATTTCTTTATCTGCTGTTGTATCATCTGCCCATTTGTAGTTTGTACTATCAGTTAGTTTTAATTTTGCATGATATACTCCTGCATCTTTTTCTGTGTTGCCTGATACCGTATATTTATCTCCATTTGATAGAACTGTTTGCTCTTTTCCATTATAAATTAATCTGTCGGTTATTTCAGGAATTTGTACAATTCCTTGAGTAACTGTTACATTAGCTTTTGCAGTTACTGTATCATCATTTGAAGCTGTTGCAATAATTTCTACATTACCCACTGCTTTAGCTGTAACTTCTCCTGTTTCTGAAACTTCTGCAATAGTTTCATCAGAGCTTGACCATGTTACTTTTCCTGCATTTTTATTTGTTTCTTTCACAGTTATTGTTTTTTCATTTTCAATACTTACTTCAGCAGGATCTACAGATAATGTTACTAATTTTACAGTAACTTGTGTAGCATTTTTTGATAGATTTCCAACTGCGTCCACAGCTTTTACATAGAATTTTGTTCCTTCTGGTACTGCTTTAAATTGATGATATTGTACTGTATCTAATTTTTCAAAATCAGCTGTGCTTGATGTAGAAACCTTATATCCTACTACATCTGCTTGTAAATCATCTGCACTTATGTCAAATCCACTGAATTTTAAGTACGTATCTTCAACACCTGTATACACTATTTTTGCTTCGTTTGGTGTTGATTTACCTTTTTCTGTACCCTCTAATTCTCCTGCTCTTACTGAGATTACTGGTGATAGAGGTTCTGTTCTATCTATTTCCATTTGAAGCTCTGTTACATCTTCTAATAGATTTCCATATTCATCTTTACATGATCCTGTTGTTACATCTATTTTTTGAATACATGTACCTGTGTTTGTAACAGTTACTTCATATTGTGTATCACTAATCTTAATGAATGATACAATTTCACCATTTTCAACTTGTACATCTCCTTGTTCAAACTCAAATGCTTCTTTATTAAATGTAAGTGTATATTTTATTTCACTTGCTCTTGTTGGGTTTGTTGTATTAGCTGAAATCGTGCAGTTAAATGCATCTGCATCTACCATTACTTCTGTTTCGATTGTTTGATCTTCATTAGGATTTGTTGCTTTATCTTGAACTTTTCCAGCTGGTATATTTAATGTTAATTCTCCTGTTTCTGATATTCCTTGTAATTCTAATTTGTAATAATATACGCCTTTTTCTTCTTTTTCATATGTTAATTTTTTTACTGTAGGAGTTACTGTTTCTCCATTAATTTGTACAACTATATCATCTGAGATAAACGCACCAGCTTCTGTATCTTCTGTGTTCATTCCAGAATGTTTTTCTGTTATTTTTAATGGTATGTAAAGTGTTGTATTTGCATTAATTTTTATGCTACTTACACGTCCATTTCTTGCAATTAATGGTTTTGTATTATCCATTTTTGCTTGTACTTGTGTTCTGTTATCAACATAATCACTATCTATTTCATTTGCAACTCTGTCATGCACTCCAGATTTTATCCATAAGCAGTAAATTCCTGTGTCATCATCTTTTGTGATTTGTACGCTTTGTGATTTTGCTCCTTGTTCTCCTGAAATTGTTGTTGTTTCCCATGTGGTTGGTTTTGTTGTTGAATCTTTTGTCCATGCATAACTTATTGTTTGTTCTGCTGGTAAGCCCGCTTCTTCATCATTTAATGTAACTGTTGCTGTATGTGTTCTCTTATAATCAGTATTATCCATTTCAATTGTCACTGTTGGTGCTGTTGTATCAACTGTAATTTCTGCACTTCCAGTTACATTGTTTTCTGTTTTGGCTGTTATTGTTGCTTTTCCTTTAGCAATTCCTGTTACCAATCCAGATTTACTATCTACTTTTGCAATTCCTTCATTATTAGTTGACCATGTTATTCCAATATCTTTATTAGATGTTTCAGGTGTGAAATGAGTTTCTAATGATATTGTATTATAATTTTCTTTAACTCCTATTACAGCTTTATCAGGTATTATACTTAATGCTGTTGGTCTTGTTATTACTGTTACTTTTATATATTTCTTAATCTGTCCATTTGAACCTGTTACAGTAACTGTTGTTGGATTTACAGTATTTTTTACACCTGTAATAAGGCCTTTTTCACTTACTGTTACTGTTGATTCATCACCTGATTCATATGTTACAGTTCCATAATGTTGACCTGTAACTGTTATTTGTTGTGTATTAGTTCCGCTTATATCTAATTCTACCTCAGTTGGTTGAACCTCTAATGTTGCAGTTAAACTCCAATGAGCATAAACTTCGCCTTCAGGTATTTCTTGACCATCTGTTTCTTTAGTAACCTTTTCTCCATCTACTGGATCTGTATACCATCCTTCAAATTTCCAGCCTTCTAATGATGGGTCTGATGGTAATTCTCCAAAATCATTGTTATAATATACTTCTTTTTCTGTTTCACTTGGTGAGCTAACTTCATAAGATTCTTCTGCTGTATCAGGTTTATTGGTATTATATTTTACTGTCTTTTTCCAAGTATGATAATAATATTTTGATTTTTCATTTTGTTGTACTGTTATTGTTTCTTTGGTTCCTACTTTCTTTCCTTCTTTATCTTTGTCAGTATCACCATATCCATTAAATGTCCATCCTTCAAAATATGTAGGTTCTGGCATAGTAATTTCTAGACTTGTGTCTTTATTATACATTGTATAACTATTTACTACATCAGCATTTCCGCCGTTTTTCTTATATGTTATTTCTACATCTTTTGAATAAATAGCATATAATTTAACATTCTCTATATCCATTGTTAGTTCATCTAAAGCTACTGTAGCATTTTGGTCAGTATTCCAGCCTACTAATTTATAGTTTGATTTATACGCTGTTTTACTAAGGTCTATTTTACCTTGATACTCTACTTCTTCAGTTGTAGTATCTGCTGTGTCAGTTTCACTTACTTGTCCGCCATTAGTTCCATAGTAGTAAGTTACCGTATATTTATTAATCTTCCAATTTGCAGTATATGATCTTTCTCCAATACTTCCCTTAGAAATTATTACTTCTTCTGTTGGTTTATCTACTTCTGTACCTGTCCATCCTACAAATGTATATCCTTTTTTTGTAGGTTTATTTAAAGTAATACTCTCATCCTCAACTGTGTAAGTGTCTGGATTTTTTTCCTTCACTTCTCCGCCATCAAGATTATATGAAATATTATAATGAATTATATCTGCATCAGATGTTGCAGTTATTTTTACATCTTTTGCTGGCATTACTAAAGTTGTGTCTTTGTCTGTTGCACTTGATAGAATTGATTCATCATCTGTATTCCATTTAAAGTTTGAGTATTCATATCCACGTTTATCTTCGGTTTGTGCTGTAATATGCACAGTTTGTCCCCATTTGTATGTATTTGCTCCTGTAACTTTTTGAACATTATTTCCTGGAGTTAATTCTAATTTATATCTATTTCTCTTGTAGTATACAAATATTTCAGTTGAATTATCTGGTTTAACAGTAACAGATGTTCCTTGTTCTCCACCTCTTACATCTGTAGATTTTTCGTATGTAGAATTTTCTACTTCTGTTTGTAATTTACTATCTAATGCAATATTGTCATTTGTTTTTACTTTTTCACCTGTATCTTTATGTGTAGTTATTACTTCTGATTTAACTTCTGTGTAATCGTCATCATTTGCATTTTCTAATAAATGATGAACTGTGTATGATGCTTCACCATATTTCCATACTGCAACATAATCTTTTTCTCCAGTTGTACCTGCTGGAATTTCATTTGTTGCTGTACTATCATCTGCACCTCTTTCTTTCCATCCAACAAATACATAGCCTTGTTTTTCTACTTTTGGTAATTCTACTTTTTGTTCTACAGTGTATGATTCTGGTTGATTTTCTCCATCTTTGAATGTACCACCATTTGTATCAAATTTTAAGCTATATTGAATTGCTTCTCTATCTGAAGTTGATGTTAGAGTTGCATTTTCTTGTGGCATTTTTATTTTTGTAGATTGTGCATGGGCATCTACAATCTCTGTATTTTCTGGTTGTGCAGTCCATGTGAAATTACTATATGAATATCCAGCTATATTCTCATATTCTGCAGAGATATCCACAGTTTTTCCCCATCTATAAGTTCCATTACCTTGTGGATTTTTAGTGTTTGTTCCTTTTACCACAGTAAGGGCGAATGTTTTTCTTGTGTAATAAATGTGTATTTCTGTTGTTCCATCTGGTTTTATTGTTGCAGATGTGGCATCTTCTTCTGCATCTTCTGATAGTTTTATTGATTTAACTGTACTGCATGGTACATCTACTGTATCAGCTTTTGCCAATTTTTCTAAATCTAGTGCAGAATCACTTTCTCCTTCTAATTCATCTATTTTAATTGTTGAATACTCATCATTATCTGCATTTTGTAGATGATGATAAACTTTATATGGAGTATCTGGATTTGCTTTCCATTCTGCTGTTAGAGTATGGTCTTTTGCTGTTTTTACTATTGTTTCTTCTGTTATATAATTGTCCTCATATTTCCATCCTATAAAAGTATATCCTACTCTACTTGTTTGTGGAAATTTTCCATATTCTGTACCATATTCTACTGTTTTCTGTTCTTCAATTTCTGTTCCACCATTTACATCAAATGTTACTGTGTAATGATTGTCTAAGAATGATGTTTCGTATTCCACATCATCAATTGTATCTGTACCAGTTATTATTTTATATCCTGTTGGTAAAACAGGGTCTATGCTTTCAATAGATTGCTCTTGTTTTCCTTTTATTATACCATCATAGAATTTAAAGCTTGCTTCAGAATTTTGTATATCAACACCATTTACTGCACCTATTATTTCTGGCTTTGTTATGCTTACAGAACCATCATCTTCACCTATTGTTAATTCACCTTTTCCTTCTACATATACACCTTTTGCTGTTTTTGATCTGATTATAGGGCCTGTTTCACCTGTAGTACCTGTATTACCTGTGTTACCTGTACTACTATTATTTCCTATTATTGTTATTGAACCAGTTTGTGTATATACACCTTCTTTTTGTGAAGTAATATTTGCATTTCCTGATATTGTTATTTTTCCATCAGCACTTGAAATTCCTCTACCTTTTTCTGATGTTATTGTGCCACCTGATACTTCTATTATAGGTTGAGCATCTCCATCTGAAGATATTGCACTATAGTCTCCAACATTTTCTATCACTGCTTTATCAGATATTTTTAATGTTTTATCTGTGCTTTCTTTTCCCATTTTTACTGTTACATATTCACCTGTTGTTTGTAATTTTCCTCCTGTTACTGTAACATTTCCATCTGAATATATAGCTTCTTTAGAGCTTGTTATTATACCTGAATAAACATATACATCTCCTTTGTTGTTTATTCCGCCTGTTATCACTGGGCTCGTTGTAGAATCTGATTCTGATGTTCCTATTTTTATTATTCCTTCTTCCTTATGATTAACTATTGCATAATTACCTTCATAAGTTATTTTACCACCAGTTACTTCAACTACTCCATTTTCATAGTTATATATTTGTCCTTTTATATTTCCATCAGCTATTTTTAGATGTCCTTCTATTCTATTTTCTATTGCAACATCTGTTTTTTCATTTGTAATTGTACCATTACCTTTAATAGTCAAATTTCCACGGTTTGTTATACATGTGTCTATTGACTTTAAAGTACTATTTGCTGTATCTAAAATAATATCTTGTCCTTGGGCAACTGTTACACTTTCTTCAATTTCTTGTTTTATTAATGTTACTATTGCACCTTTATAAGTTTCAGCTTTGTATATTGCTTCTTGTAAACTATCATAGTTTGTTGTTTCTCCTTCAACGGTTGTACTTGCTACAACTTCACTCCATACTGCATACAATCTTATAGATTCATCTTTACTATATATTGCATTTGTAGGATATTCTACTTTTTCTGATATATCACTTGTAGACCAACCTTTGAAAATATATCCCTCTTTAGTTGGTACTTTATCTGTTATTACTAAGTTTTCCCCTACTATTTTTAAATCACTTTCAAATTTTTCATTTCCACCATTTGTATCGTATTGTACTTCATATCCAATATTAAATACATCTGATGTTTTTATAACCTCTGCTCTGTTTCCTGCTACGTCTACTACATCTGTCCAGATATAGTAATTTCCACCCTCTTTTGTACTAGCTATATTCTCTTCTATATTAAAGTCTATCCAGCTTTCTGGTTCCTCATCATTATTTGTTGTTATAGCATATTTTTGTGTTTCTAATCCACTTCCATTTTCATTATCTTTTGCTAACAATTTTGCAATTAAATCTGTTGTATTACTTCCAACTGGGATTGCTTTTTTGTCTCCATTTGGTGTTATTTCTACTACTGGAGCTTGTTTATCTATGCTGAAATAGTATGTTCTTCTTTCCGTGTTTTGGCCATCTGTTGTTTCTACTGTTATTTCATAATCTCCATCTGTCGTTGGAATTTGTGCATCTGTTGTGTATGTTGTAGATGAGTCTTCTCCTGATTTTTTTACAGTCCATGTTGTTGTTACTCCACTTGGAACTTCTATTTCTCCATCTTTTTCTACTCCACCTTGCTCTAGTGTAATATCAACATCTTCATTTCTCCACACTTTGTCTTCTGCTGTTTGTGGTTCTTCCTCTCTTGGTTTAAATGTCTCTCCACTTGTTGCTTCCTTAAACTCAAGTTGACCTGGTAACAAATCATCAGTTTCAACAGATACAGTTTCTTTAGTTACATTTCCTGCTTTATCTGTTACTGTTACATCTACTATATATTCTGTGTTTTCTTTTAAGCCATCAAATTCACCTGTTGAATTAACTATTGGGTCTCCATTTTCATCTTTTACAGGGTTTCCTTCGCTATCTTTTAATTCATATGTAACTGAATCTACTCCACTATCTGGATCTTTTGCATGTGCATCTACTGTTAATGAATTTGTTGTTGATTCAGTTGTTGGATCAACCTCTGGTGCTGTTTTATCTACATATACATAATAATCTTCTTCTTCTGTATTTGTTCCATCTGATGTTTTTACTTTTATATCATATGAGCCTGTATCTGTTGGTATTTCTATATCATATGATCCATCTGGATTTACTTTTGTTCCATCATTTGGATACTCTGTTTCTTTTCCATCAGGGGTTGTTACTGTTACTGTTGTTTCTCCGTTTTCTGATGGTTTAACATGTACAATAATGTCATCATTTGTTGGATCAGATTTATTTTCTGGGTCTGTTTGTGGTTCTATATGTTCGTCTGGATCTGATTTTTCTGTTATATCTATTGTTCCATTTTCCAATTTTTTAGTTTTTACTGTTCCTTCTTCTGATTCTACTGGTCCATTTCCATCTTTATCTTTTGCTCTTGTTTTTACTTTATATTCTGTGTCTGATGTTAATCCTCCAAAAGTATCGTCTTTTTGCCATTCTGACCATTCTGAATCATCTATTTCTCCATCTCCATTTTTATCTGTTCCTATTGAATATTCTACTGTAGAATCATCTATTCCTGATCCTTCATCTTCTTGGTTACAATCTACTGTTACAGAATTTGTTGTTGATGATCCTGTTGGTTTTTTTGTACTTGGTACTGTTTCATCTGCCCAAATTGCATAAAGTGTTATTAAGTAATTATCTTCTGATGATAGATTTATTACTTTTTGTCCTTCTTTATACATTGTTCCAATTCCTGTTGGGTCTGTGTTCCAACCCTTGAAAGTATAACCTGTTTTTATATATTTATTTTCTGCGATTTCTGTTTCTTCATCATATGTACATACAGTGTCATTCATCTCTCCTGAATATACATCTGTATTTGCATTATATTGTATTGTGTATTTATGTGCTATCCATTTTGCTATTAGAGTGTGATCTTTTTTTACTTCTACTTTGGTTGATGGAAGTATCTCTTTATCTTCCATTTCTTCTTTATTATCTTGTGTGTCTTGCTCATCTTTCATCATCCAGCCATCAAAAGTGTACCCTTCTCTTGTTGCTTCTGGTAATTCCCCATATTCTCTATCAAATATAACTTTTTTATTATTGAATGTTACATTTCCACCGTTTCCATCAAATGTAACTACATATGTTTTTATTAGAGTTGCAACTTCTTTATCTCCTTCTTTATTAACATCTACATCATATGTATCTGGTAAACCTGTTACATCTCCTTCTATTGCTTTTTCACTTCCTGTAACTTTTCCATCAAAGAAGTTGAATTCTCCTCCATCTTCAACAACTACACCAGTTTTTTCTCCATTAATTACTGGTCCATCTGGGTTTACATTAGGTTCTCCATCTTTCTCATCATCTTTTCCTAATGTAAATTCACCATTTTTCTCAACCTTTACAGCAGGTCCTGTCTTAGACTCTATTTCTCCATTTCCAACTTTGCTTCCGTCTTCATTTCTTTGTGAGTCTTCAATATTTAATTTTCCTCCTACTGTAATTGCTGGATCTTCATCATCTTCAGATGTTATAGTTGAACCACATAGGTCTAATACTACATTTTTACCTTCTGGAACTACAACATCTTCAGTTGTGTCTGTAAGCATTTCAATTTTTGTTTGCTTATCTCCGGCATTATCAGGGCAATCATCTATTGCTTCTTGCAATGTTTTATAATATTTATCTCCTATTTTTGCTACTGCAATATTTTTTATGTCCTTTTCTGTTATTGGTCCCTCAAAATCTTCCGCAACGAATCTAGCCGTGATTTTTGTATTTTCTCTCACGGCAAAAGGACCTGTGTATTTTGTCCAGGTATCGTTGTCTCCAACTTTGTATTCAATTGATAAACCAGCATTTTTTAGTTCTTCTTCTGTAAAGTGAACATTATCAATTGTAATGCTTACTTCAACATAATCACCTGTATATGTCTCTGGTGAAATGTTGATTTCATGCATTCTTATAGCATATTCATAAAAGCTGATTTCTTTTACGTCTTTTAGGCTTAACAAATAAATTGCAGATCCAAAAAATACAGCTATAATGCTTAGAATTACAGCGAATGCTACCAATATTGACTTTACACTTTTAGTTCTCTTTGGTTTGTTTGCAATAATGCTTTCCTTTCTGATTATTTTGCCATTCAAAGTAGCCTCATTCTTTAAATCGTCAACGATTTCGTGTTTTTTGCTTCTTGAGTTATTATCTTGTTGATTCTGATGATTACTTTTCATCTGACACTCACACTCCTCTTTCGTTAGTTTTTTATCTATAATTTATTTTAAATACATATAAAATCAAAGTCAATTACACCATTTTGGTGCAATTGACTTTGATTTTTACGGAAATCTTTCTTCTAATATATACTTTACATTTTTTTATCATTTTCATTAAAGTTATGTAATATTTTTTTACTATTATCAGGAATTTTTTCTAGGGAACTCTGGCTTTTAGGCTTTTTTACAAAAAAATTACACAACTAGATTTTTCTTCCAGTTGTGTATTTCATCTTTATTTTTCTTGAATCTTTTTAATACTTTCAAACTCATTCTCCAAAATATTTAAGAATATATCTGCAATTTGTGGATCGAATTGAGTTCCTTTATTACGCTTTATCTCTTCAATAATTACATTCATATCTAAGCTGTTTCTGTATGTACGGTTTGAAGACATTGCATCAAAAGCATCTGCTACAGCTGTGATTCTAGCTAATAATGGAATTTCATCACCTACTAAATTTTCTGGATACCCCTTTCCATCATATCTTTCATGATGATACTTAACAATTGGAATAATGTCTGAAAAAATAGTAGCATTTGATAAAATATGTGCACCTATTGATGGATGATGCTTAATTTCAGAGTACTCATCATTTGATAATTTTGCATTCTTAAGCAAAATACTATCTGGGACTCCAATTTTACCAATATCATGGAATAGTCCGCCAATGCGTAAGGTTTTCAGTTGTTCATCTGATAATCCCATTTTCTTACCTATTAAGACTGCATATTCTGATACTCTGTCAGAATGGCCTCTTGTATACGGATCCTTGGCTTCAACGGTATAACGTAATGTTTCTATACTTTCTAAATATGCTTTTTCCAATTGGTCTTTTGCTTCATATAATTCATCATTTATTCTCTTAATTTCTCTCATTTGCTTTATAGATTTTATTCCTGATTCTATTAGCAAAAGCAATTGGTCGAATTTATCTCCTTTTTCGCAATATCCTTGAATATCTAGCTTTTTAATGGTTTCTAATGGAGGAGCTAAATCCTTGTGACCTGTTAAAAGTAAAATATATAATTCTTTGTTAAACTTACGAATTTCCTCAACAACGTGGTCTCCATGATATGGAGACATTAAAAAATCTAAAACTAGCAAATCGAAATGTTCATTTTTTATTAATTCTATTGCTTCTACCGGATTTGTTACACCCGTAAATTGATAGCCAGATCTTTTTAAAACAATTGCTAATGAATCTATAATTCCGTCTTCATCATCTACTGCGATAATTTTATAATCTTGCTGTTCACATACTTCATTATATTTTCTCATTTTTTAGCCCTCACTTATATATTAGATTATTTTTTTCAATTATATAATAAAGTATTTTTTTAGTCAAGGAAATATAAACATCTAATTTTACCTATTCCCATGACAAAAACTGCACAATCAAAAATTTAATTTTGTTGTGCAGTTTCTTTATTATATACTACACCCATTTGAGAAAAAAATCACGCGTCCCAAACTGTGCAAAATGCACATCTGGGACACGTCCCCAATTGATTCTTTCTATATTTCTATATAACCTTTATTGTTCAGGCCTTTTCTGTACTGCATCTAATTCAAATTGTAGGTTTTTAGTAACATCTTTGTCTCCTGGGTTTATAAATACTATCTTATATTGTTGTTCATGTCGTTCTGCTTGTTGTTCCGCTCCAGTACCTGCTTTAAATGATGCTGGTATTGTATCCTGTAAAGGATTTGATGCTGATACAACTTCTTTTCCTTCACTGGCATCTGCAGAGTTCTCTATTTTATACCATTTATACTCAGGTAATGCAACATCTTTATCCTTTGATGTTACAGTTATTTTAAAATTAATATCAGTTTCTGCAATATGATTATTATCATCATAATTTTTTACTTTTACTATACAATATGGATTTACAATCTCTTTAGATGCTTCACATGCCGTTACATCCATTGTACATACGAAGTCTGCAACTTCTGCATCAGCACTTGCTTGTATTCCTGTTACATATTTTGCATATGCTCCAACTAGTATGATTGCTAAACATATTACAATTAAA
>CANRGE010000023.1 GCA_947630065.1 uncultured Clostridia bacterium | reverse complement strand
GATAATGTAGAAAGCCTTTTAAAGGAAAGTGGATATACTGTTGTATCAACAGGTAATACAACAGCAAATAAAACTACTACGATTATAAATAGAACAAATCAAGATGAAACTACAGCAAATAAATTACAGGAAATAATTGGAATAGGGGGAATTTCAAATTCGAATAATAGTAATAGTGATGTGGATTTTACTATTATAATTGGTTCAGATTATTAGAAACGTGTGATTGAGATAATCTAAAAAAGGTTTCTAAATATCTAGATTTTAAATAATAAGAAAAACAAGAGAAAACTTCCGAACACATAGCGGGATAAGTTAAACTATTGGAATTTATATTAAAGGAGGTTTTATGATAAAATTATTTAAAAATAAAAAAATGCTGATAGTTATAATGTCAGCATTTATTTTTTTGATTGGAATATTATGTTTATTATACGAAAGATATAAAGATGAACAAGTTCAAAATATTATACAGGATGTGAGTGTGGATGGTGATGGGGTTGTAAGTGGGATTGTAAGTGGTATTGACCCAGAAAGTGGGGATACTAGTTCTGAAGACGAAAAAACTCAAGTTAATTCAGAAGCCATTAAATTAGAAGAAAACGAAAATGATGTGATATATGTACATATAATAGGTGAAGTGAATAATACAGGTGTATTAAAATTAACCAAAGGGCAACGAATAGTTGATGCAGTTGAATTGGCTGGAGGAACAACACAATTAGCCGATTTAAGTAGAGTTAATTTGGCATATGTGTTATCTGATGGGCAACAGATTAATATTCCGAGCATATATGATGAAAACAAGGATTTTCAGTATATTACTGAAAGCAGTGGAGATGGTGTTATTTCCGGAAGTGAGGATGTAGCTAAAGGCAATAATAATGATGTGAAAGTAAATATAAATACTGCATCTCAAAGTGAGCTGGAAATTCTTAATGGAATAGGCCCATCTTTAGCAAATAGAATAATCGAATATAGAAAGAAAAATGGTGAGTTTAAATCCGCAGAGGAGTTGAAGAATGTTACGGGAATCGGGGAAGCAAAGTATGATGGATTGAAGGATAGTGTTGTTGTAAAATGAGCAGTATTAAGTGTGTATATGGGTCGAAATATGAAGAATTATGTCATACGAAAAAGGTTGAAATTGTAGAGAAAATGAGGTATAGTTAATGTAAGCTTATTATATAAAATGAAATTTATTTCAAAGATTTTAGATTTATAGAAATTGCAGATGTTCCTATTAGTGAGAAATGTAATTTCTAAAAATCAATTCTAAATATTGGAATTAAATAAAAGGTTCCAATTCTAAAAATATCTAAAAAATATCTTAACAAAAAAATTCCAAACACTTGAATATGGAATAAAAAAATGTTAAAATTAATTAAGGGGTTAATAACAGAAAAGCAACATAAGCACACAGAGAAGTAACTTTCTTAATTAAGGAAAGGAAATAAATGACAACAGAAAAAGAAAACAAATTTTACCCACCAACAAATGATGTAATCTTCCATCGTTTGTTTGGAGCAAAAGGACAAGAAAAAACAACCAAGGCACTATTAGAAGGTTTATTAAAGCGAGAAATAAAAGAAGTGGACGTGGACAGAAATGTGAATCTAATGCGAGAACATCATGATGATAAGTTAGAAATCGCAGATGTAAGAGCAACAGATTCAGACAAGAACGAGTACATATTGGAAATGCAAAATAAAACAAATTCGTTTTTAGCCAAAAGATTTCTAAGCTATGGATGTAAAGCATACATAGCAGAATTAAAAAGCTCAGATGATTATAGTAAACTGAATAAGGTAGTAATAGTAGTATTAATGATGGAAAAATTCCCAGGGTTAAAAAAAATTCAAAAATATCATACAAAATGGAATTTTAGAGAAGAAGAAAACCCAGACATAATAATAACAGATGACATAGAAATTCATATATTTGAATTACAAAAGTACATAAAACAGAGGGAAGAAGGAACAATAGAGCCATGGCTAGAGTTCATAGTGGACCCGAACGGAAAGGAGGTACAGGAGGCAATGAAGAAGTATAAAACAATACAAGAAGCAGTAAATGAACTAAACAGATTAAATGCAAATGATGAAGTAAGAGAATTAGCATTTTATCAAGATATAGCAAGACTAGATAGAAATACAGAACTACGTGAAGCTAGGGAAGAAGGAATGGAGCAAGGAATGAAGCAAGGAAAACAGGAACAAAAAATAGACATTGCCAAGAAAATGTTAGAGTTAAATATGGATATAGAGGTAATCATAAAGACTACGGGTCTAACAAGAGAAGAAATAGAAAAGATAAATATATAATAATAGAATATTTTATATAATAAGTAAGTGTTAAGATATAATTTCTTACGGAAATAGGAAATAAAAAGGATTTTAATTAATTTAGGTTAATTAGAGTCCTTTTTTTTAGGCTTTGTTATGAAAAATTCATTGAAATGTAATAGTAGTCACAACCATAAGCTTCCGTATAGCCTCAAGGGTTTCACAGGATTTATGTATATTGTTATATATATTTTATTATTTTAAAATATATATAAATATAAGTATAATAAAAAAAGAGGTAACAAATATGAAAATACTTGGTAAGGTAAAAAAAGTATTAGTAAGCATAATTTTAATATTGGCAATCTTAGCTACTGCATCTATTGCAAAAAGTAGTATTTCAGAGCCATTTAGAAATAGACTAGAAAAAACAATAGAAGAAATAGCTGAGATTAAAAATATGAATATTATAGGACTAGGTAATGATTCAGCTAGTGAGTTAGATGAAAATCTAGAATCAGATAATCAAGGGGAGAATCCAAATCAAACAGAAGGTAGCACATCAAGTGACACTTTAGAAGATGCAGAACCAGCAAAAGATGATGAGACATATAATGTTCAAATTGAATTAAAAATAGTAGATGAAGATGGAGAAGGAATTATTGAGGGCAGCAAACTAAAAGTAACTGATATTACAAATCAAGAAAATGTTGATGGAGAAAGTGCAACCAAAAGTGATTTAGAGATAAAAATATTAAATTTTTCTACTGGCACACAGATACAAACCGAAGAAAATGGAGAATTTGACACAGATGGTCAAGGTGTAGTGGTAGATTTAAATAAATTAAAGAAAAATAAAAAATATAAAATTCAAATAGATGATATAGAATCTGCAGAAGGCTATTTAAGAACAATAAATAGCCTAGTATTAGAAGTTTCAATAGATGATGATGAAAACATAGTAGCAAAAATTGCAAATGTTACTAACACATCAGATGATGAAAATGACGGCACAGAACAAGCAAATGTAAATCTACACGGAGCTGGTAAAGATGGGACAGTAACAATAAAGAAGGGTGAAGATGATCCTAGTACACAAATTATGTATATGATAAGAGATAATGTAACAGATGAGGGGTTATCAGAGAAAACCGAAGATGTTGCAGGTGATGAACAATGGCATGAATATTCAGGAAATGTAGAAGTGACTAAAAATTCTGAAATACATGCAAAAGCAATAAAAAATGGACAAGATAGTGAGATATCTGTAAAAATAATTAATAATATTGATAAAAAAGAACCAGAGCTAAAAGAGTTCACACAAAATGCAGAGGGTGATGCTAGAAAAATATCAATAACTGTACAGTTGGAAGATGATGCATCAGGTATAGCAAAATATGGAATCAGTAGAAGTGATAAAATACAGCCTGATACATATATAAAGGCAGATGAAAGCATCACTGATGAAGACATAGAAGCCCATAGAAGTGAAAAACCTATAAAAAATGTTGAAGGAACAATAGATGAAATATATGAAAATGGGAAGTATTATATATGGATATGGGACATGGCAGGAAATTGCAAGGTAAAGGAAATCGAAATTACACAAGTTAAGGAGATTGTTGTAGCAGAAATTGTTGAAACTTCATCTGAAGAGAAGCATGATGAATTAGTAGGTAGCCAATATAAAAGTTTATATAGTGCAATACAGGCATGCCCAGAAGGGGAACAAACTACAATAAGAATATTAGCTGAAATATTAAA
Organism: uncultured Clostridia bacterium; assembly: GCA_947630065.1. GTDB lineage: Bacteria > Bacillota > Clostridia > TANB77 > CAG-508 > RGIG8482. The sequence goes on along the minus strand of CANRGE010000023.1, from coordinate 27,292 downwards.
TGAAAATAATGTTATAGATAATAGAGATATAACATTAAATTTAAACGGTAATAAAGTTAATAATAAAAGCTCCAATAGACCTAATTTAACAGTAAATGGAAATGCAAGTCTAACAATAATAAATATTTATGATGGGGGCGCAAACCAAGTAGAAGGAGCAATATCAAGTGAAAATAGCTCTGGAATTTTGGTAAAACAAGGAGGAACATTAACACTACGGAAAAGATGATAAAAAAGTTTCAACATTACAACCAGCAATTACAGGAAAAGAAACAGGAATAGATATTCAAGGAACATTTAATTTTTACGATGGAAAGATTACTGCAATATCAGACAATGAAGGTGGAGCAATAGCTTTTAAAGGAGAGGTAACAGGTAAACCAATTGCATATAATCCATCAATATCTAATAGTGAAGATAAAAAGACACAAGTAGCAGTGTTAGCTATAATATCTGAAATTGAAGCAAGGATAGGAAATGCCACATATACAGAAATAGAAAAAGCAATTGAAGCAGCACGGAAATCGTTATGAAGAAACAAAACAGCCGGTTACAATATCATTAGTACAAGAAACATTAAGTAAACCAGATAGCATAGTAATAGATTCAGATAAACACATAGTGTTAGACTTAGAAGGAAAAACATTGACTACTACATCATCAGAATATGTGTTAAAAAATTATGGAGATTTGGAAATTATTGATTCTAGTGATGAGAAAACAGGTAAGATAACTAGTACAACGAACCATACAATTTATAATGGAACAGAAAATATAGAAAATACAGAGGATACTGATAAACCAAAACTTGTAGATATAAAATTAGAAAATGTAAAAAAATTCAATGATGATGATCAGTATAGTTTTACATATGATAAAGATAAAAAATTATTAGTTAACACTAATAATACAAAAACGCAAAGTTTAAACACTACAGCAAAGGGATATTTAGAATTAGATTTGACAGACTATGCTGGAAAATATGAATTATCTGTAAGTGCAGATATTTCAAATGCTTGGTCTGGATATAATGTATATGGACGTGGTTATGTTTATATCAGTAATGAGCCGGATAGTGGTATGCAAAATGGTAACATAATTAATATATATGAGTTTCATGATTATGCTACATCTACTACATACAAAATGGATCTCGCAGGAGGGCAAAAATATTGTTTAAATTTTAAATATGAAAAAAGTGATTGGTGTAATGAAAATACACGAGATGAATTTAGAATAACTAATGTAACACTTGCAAAAAAACAAGAAGGAAATTTAACAATAAGTGGTGGAACAATTATGACTGAAAGGCAAGGTTGGGCAGGAAGATGGAGCGCTCCTAATACATATTTTTCAGCTATAATAAATGCTGGATACCTTGAGATAAAAGGTGGAACGATAACAAGTAATACAGAATTTACAACAGGGGTTAATACACAAAGTGGAGGGACTACTTGTCTAGAAGAACACGGAAATGTAAATATGTCAAAATCATCTACTCGAGCAATTAATGTAGAAAAAATTGGAGGATTAGCTATAATAAATGGTGGAAATATAAATGCTTCAGAATGTCTGTATACACAGGCTTATATGGCGAATGCAATTGTTAAAGGAGGTAATTTTTCAGAAACATGTAGCGTTCAAATAACAAATTATGGAAAGACAACTATGGATAACGTTACTTTGAATGGAGCTAATAGTACAAATGTATCGTCAAGTGGTGCAGGTGCACAATTGCTAATGAATGATTGCACCATAAATAGTAAAAGTACTGCTGTAAGGAGTACTAGTAGTGCAGATATAAATGGATGTACTCTAAATGGAAGAACGGCTATCAGCGCCTCAAATAATATTAATATTAAAGATTGCAATATGACTACTAATTATGAAGCTATTTATATTTCTGGAGATTGTAATATGGATATAGTAGGAACTAATGTAACTGTTGCAGACTGTAATTATTATGATTATATAATTAGAGTTGGCAGTGGGATTACTAATTTAAAAATAGAAAATTCTACTTTAACTAATGAAACATCTACAGGCGGTTGTCAAGGAATTGTAATATCTGATGATAGTAGAGGAGCAAATATTAACATAAAGGGTACAACAAGTATAAAATCACAAGGTTCGTGTATATGTTTAGGGGTATCATCTACAAATACAATAAATATCGAATCAGGAACTTTAGAATCAATAAAAACTGAAGCAATATGGGCAAATGCAAATGCAACTGGAACCATAAATATTGGTACTAAGGATAGAAGCGTTAATAATGAAGGCCTAAGTTTAAAATCTAAAACATGGACAATTGTTGGATATAGAATGAGATTAAATATGTATGATGGAAAATTAATAGGACCAGCAGATAAAATAATTGCTGTACCAATAAATGAATTAGAAGTAGATAAGGATTTAATTTCTAGTCAATATCAAGAAGGTGAAGAAACAACAGGATTTGAGGTATATGAATTAGGAACTGCAGAAGAAGAAGTGGCAATATTGAAAAATGCACAAGAGGGAGAAAGTGAGGAACCATATCCAACATTGAAAAAAGCAGTACAAGCCTTAAAAGAACAGGTTGGAGATGAAGAACCACAAAATGAGCAAATAATTATAAAATTATTAAAAAATATAAATCAAACAGAACAAATAAGAATAGAAAAAGATCAGAACATAAAAATAGATTTAAATGGACATAAATTATATGCTATGACAGAAAATACTATATATAATGAAGGAACTTTGGAAATAATAGATAGTAAAGATGATTCAGAATATGAAAATAATTTAATTGGGTCAACTGGTGCGACAATTATACAAAATGCAAAAGTAAATAATGAGGACGAAGCAGATGAAACAAATGAGACAGTTACAGGTGCTAAATTAACTATAGGTGCAAGAGTAAAAATAAATTATACTGCATCAGGTGTGAATAACAATTTATATAAGCAATCCATAAAAAATGAAGGTGTTTTAAACATAAATGATGCAGAAATAACAACTACAGGAAACTATGTATATGCTGTAAATAATACTGGCAAAATGAATTTATCTGGTGGAAAAATAAAAGTAAATGGGCAATACTCATATGGAATATATAACACTGGAGATATGGAAGGCAATAACCTAAATATGGAAATGACTGGTAATTACGAATGTGGGGTATACAATAATAATAGTGGAAAGATGAAAATAACTAGTGGACAAATAACATCAACTGGTAGTTCAACAAATTTAATATATCACAATAGTACAGGAGATGCGGAGATAAAAGGAGTAACGATAAATAATGGTAGCAGTACTGGAATTTATAACAATAATGCAGGAACAGTAAAAATAAATGGAAATACTGAAATGACAGGAAAAGGAACTAATATATACAATTATAACAAAGGGATAATAGATATAAATGAAGCGACAATAACAAGTACAAATTCTAATTGCATATACAATAGTAGTAGTGGAATCATAAACGTATTTAATGCAACAATACAAACTACTCATAATTATAAATGGAGTTGTGGTATAAATAACTACTCTAATGGGACAGTAAATATTTACGATGGAAAAATAACGGCTTTTAGTTATGCTTTGTTTAATGATAACAATGGAACAATGAACATAAAAAAAGGAACAATAACGAGTACGAATGATATTGCCATACAAAATGATGCAGGAACAGTAGTTGTTGGAGAAAAAATAGAGGAAGATAATTTGGAAAAAGAACAACCAGATGAAAACAATCCTACTATAACAGGAAAAACATATGGAATAAATAATGGGGGAACATTTAGGTTTTTTGATGGTTCAATAACAGGGGCAAGTAATAAATCTATTTCTGGAAATGTGACAGAAAGGGAAACAGGATATCAAGTTATTAAAACAGAAAATGCAGATGGAACAGAAACGGCAACATTAAAAAAAGTATTTATTGCAGAAATAAAGGAAAATAACAACGAAAATAGTACTGTTAAATATTCTACAGCAAAGGAACTTCAAGCAGGTATAGATGAATTATTAGAAGAAAAAGAATATACAATAAAAGTAACTAGTAACTTTTCTATGGATAATACCGAAGTAATAAAGATTCCATCAAATAGAAATGTTACATTAGATATAAATGGTTATACGGTTACAAGTGTAAATGAGTCTACCGTTATAAATGAAGGAAATTTAACAATTGTAGATAATGTTGAAGACTCTCAAGGAAGTTTAGCAAATGGTTCAGGCGGATCAAATAATGCATGCAAGCAAGTAATAAGTAATCAGGATGGTGCAATTTTAAACATAGGATCTGGAAAAATATCAAAAGGTGGTAATTATGGATATGGAGTGTATAATCATAGTACAGGAACTGTGAATATGAAAGGAGGAACAATAGTAACAAGTGGTCAATATGGGCATGGTATATATAATGAAGGAACATTAGAAGTTAATCAAGGCGAAATAACAACCAATGGTCAAAATACAAATGGTATATATAATGTTGGAGTTATGAAAACAAAAGGTGGAAACATAATAACAAATGGTTCATATTCATATGGAATCTATAATAAATCAACACAAAATTCAAAAATAGCGAATGCACAGATAACAGCAAAAGGAAGCTATAATTATGGTATATATAATGATAAGGAAGGCACTTTAACTATAGAAGAAGGAACAAATATAATAGCACAAAGCTATGGAATATATAATAATGAGACTGCACAAATTACAATAAATGCAGGAACAATTAATGCAAATTCATATGCAGTATATAATAATCGAGGAACAGCAAATATTACAAATGGAATACTAACATCATCAAGTGAATGTATATATAATTCTGGTGGTACAGTCAATATAACAGATGGAACAATAACAAGTAATAATAATTATGGTGTGTATAATCGTGATAGTGGAGTAGCAAAGATAACAGGCGGGACAATTCAAAGTAATAAAACACATGGAATATATAATGAATCAGGTACAATAACTTTAGGAGAAAAAAATCAAAATGAAGAAATGCAAGGAGGTACATCAACTGTATCACCAAAAGAACCAGATACTAATAGTCCAATTATACAAGGCAAAACATATGGAATATATAATGATTCAACATTTAATTTTTATGACGGAAAAATAATTGGCGCAATTGGAACATCTATTAATCCTAATATAGTAGATAAAGAGGAAGAATATCAAATTGTAAAATCTGAGGATAATCAATTGGAAATAGCTACATTGCAAAAAAAAGATATAATAAAAATTGAAGAACAAACATTTCAAACAATAGCAGAAGCTCAAACAGCAATAGATGCACTTGATGATAGTGAACACACAATAAACCTACTAAGTGATGTATATATGTGTGGAAAAGATAATATATCAATTTCTGAATCAAAAAATATAGTATTAAAATTGAATGGGTATTCTATAATATCATCCAGTACAACAACTATTACAAATAATGGAACGTTAAAAATAACAGATGAAAGTGATGCAGAAACAGGAAAAATTTTAGGACCAGCAATCACACAGATAGAAAATGATGGAGATTTGATAATTAATGGAGGAACATATAACACTACGCATTATTTTGGCACAGCAAAAAAATTAATTAATAATAAACAAAAATTAACTTGGGAAAAAGGAAATATGGAATTAAATACTGGTAATAATTATGGTATTTATAATACAGGAAATGCAACTATAGAATGGAAGAATGGAAATATAAAAACAAATGCATCAAGGGGAAATCAACATGTAATATATACAGATAGTACAGGCGATATAAATTGGAGAAATGGTGAAATGTCATTGTATAGTAGAGCCCGTGGTAATTATCAGTATGGAATATATAATAATAATGGAAGTGGAAAAATAAATATTGAAAATATGGTGTTTAGTGAGGATGGAGACTATTTGGTTAGTAATGGGACTAGACAATATTATATATACTCAAGAAATACTAATGAGGAAAAAAATGTAATCAAAATTGGTAATGTTGTTGGTACTATAGTTGGTGGTAATGGATATGAAAGGATGGAAGGAATAGATGCGGAGAATGCACATATAATTTTTACTGGTGGTGATTTTAGTGGATTTGATGATGATATGACATTAAGTAAATCAGAAGTAGATATTGAAGGAGGTACATTTAAAGACCCAATTCAATGTGGTAATAATTCTAAATTAACAATTGATAACGGAAATATAGCATATCTTAGTAATTCTGCTGAAACAATAATTAACAATGGAACAATAAATTATATATATAGCAGTGGCGGTGAATCAAATATAGTAATGAATGCAGGTACTATAACAAATAAAGATGTTACTAATTCAAATAATAATACAGTAGAAATATACTATGGGTCATTTACACTATTGGGCGGAACAATAGAATCAGTTAAAGGATATGGTGTAAGAATATCATCTAGTGGGGAATTTACAATTGGTAATAATGATGATTATATAGTACATACTGAGACCCCATCAGTAAAGGGAGCAACATATGGTGTATATAAAGAGGGAGGAACATTCAACTTCTATGATGGAGTAATAGAAGGTACAACAAAAGCATTTTATGGTGACGTAACTAATCAACCAGAGAATTATAAAGTCCAATATGAAGATGATACTCGAACCAAGGCATATTTGGAAAATATTGCTGAAGTACAAAACAAAATATCAGTAGGAGATGTACATTTCCAGGATATGGCATCTGCAATTAAATATGCAGCAACAACAACAAACCCTAAAATAGTACTACATGATGATGTAAAAGAGGAAGCACAATTTACAATACCAGAAAACCAAAGTATGACAATAAACCTTAATGCACATAGCCTAACAGCTGATTTAGAAGAGGCATTTATTATAAATGAAGGTGATTTAACAATAATAGATGCTTTGGAAGAAGGTTCAGAAGACTTAGGAGGAAGTGTAGCTTCAGGTGCAAAAATAGAAAATGCACAGGGATATGCTATAGTAAATAATAATACATTAACAATTGGTGAACAGGATGGAGATGTTAATGGAGAAACACCAAGAATTATAGGTTCACCTAATGCGATTGATAATAAAGGTACATTAAAATTGTATGATGGAAAACTTAATGATAAAAGTATAACCAAAGAACAAGAATTAGTACAAAAAAATTATGCTTTGGCAAGAACAATTAGAGCAGGTGCTGAAAATGTAATTCAACAACTAGAGAATGTAGTACAATCATTTGTACAAAGCCCAAAAATAACAGTAGATAAAGAATTCCCAATTTGGACAAACGAGGATATTAATGCAACAATATATACTACAGGAAGAATAATGATAGACATAGTAAATATGAGTGAAAATGTAGAATTAAGATCAATAACGGTTAAGAAATTATGGGAAATGCCAGATGATGAAGCAGATAATTACAGAGCAACAATTCAGTTAATGAAGATTGTAGATGGTAAAAAAGTAGAGGCAAAAGATAAGCAAGGAAATAAATACATAGTGAAGATAGTTGGAAATAATACCCAAACCATAGAAAATATTCCGGTATATCAAGGATCTAATAAGATAGAGTATGCATTAGAAGAAATTGCGGTTGAAAGAAAATCAGATGATAGTGAAGATGGATGGGAAGAAGTACCAATGACAGAGTTCAATGTTACATATCAAAAGAATAAAAATGAACAGGAAGAATAGAAACATGTGGATAAGTTAATAGTATGGGGATAACTCTACGGAAATAAGAGATAAAAAGGATTTTAATTAATTTAGGTTAATTAGAGTCCTTTTTTTAAGGCTTTGTTATGAAAAATTCATGAAAATGTAATGATAGTTATGAATATAAGCTTCCGTACAGCTTCAACGGTTTTACGAGATTTATGTGTATTGTTTTATATATTTTATTATTTTAAAATATATATAAATATAAATATAAATACTAATTAAAAGAGGTAACAAATATGAAAATACTTGGTAAGGTAAAAAAAGTATTAGTAAGCATAATTTTAATATTGGCAGTCTTAGCTACTGCATCTATTGCAAAAAGTAGTATTTCAGAGCCATTTAGAAATAGACTAGAAAAAACAATGGCAGAAATAGATGAGATTAAAAATATGAATATTATAGGACTAGGTAATGATTCAGGAAGTAGGTCAAGTTCAAATAGCAGTATAGAATCATATAATCTAGCCGAGATTTCTAATGATAAAGAAAGTGAATTATCAAGTGATGCTTTAGAAGACTCAGAACAGGTAAAAGATGATACATATAATGTTCAAGTTGAATTAAAAATAGTAGATCAAGATGGAGAAGGAATCACAGAAGGTAATAAATTAAAAGTTACAGATGTTACTAAAAATTCTAGTGAACAAGGTGTAGATGAGGGACAAGTAGATGAAGAAAAAGAAAACAAATTAGACATAAAAATATTAAATTTATTTTCAGGAGATGTTCTAGAGCAAGATCAAGATGGAAATATTAGTACGGATAATCAAGGTATTATTATAGATTTGAATAATCTAATACAAAATAAGGAATATCAAATATTGATAGAAGATATACAATCAGCAGATGGATATTTAAAGACTATAAATAGTTTAATATTACAAGTTTCAATAGATGATGAGGAAAATATCATAGCTAAAATAGTAAATATTAAGGATTTGGAAGATAAAGATGTAGATATAACAGGTCAAAATGATGCTAAGCTACAAGGAGCAGAAGATGGAACTTTGAAAATAGAGCAAGAAGAACATGATTCAGATACTCAAATAAAATACTTGATAAAAGATGGCACAATAGTTGAAGGAGATTCAGAGGAAATAGGAGGTAATGAAAATTGGCAGGAGTATTCAGGAAGTGTAAAGATAGAACAAAATTCTAAGGTTTATGCAAAGGCAATAAAAAATGGAAAAGAGAGTGGAATATCATTAAAGGTTGTAAATAACATTGATAAAGAAGCTCCAAAATTAGAAAGTTGTATTGAACCAGATGAAGAACAAGAAATTGAAGAAAAGATCCAAGTTGTATTGACTGATAATGCATCAGGAATAGTGAAATATGGCTTGAGCAGAACTCAAACTGATGAGCCAGATAAATATATTTATCCAGACAAAAATCTATCTCAACAGGATATATTAGAACATAGAAATTTAAACCCACAAAAAAACATTACTGAAACTATAGATGAAATATATGAAAATGGAACATATTACATATGGATTTGGGATACAGCTGGAAACTGCCAAAAGGCAGACATAAAAATAACAAAGATTAAAGAAAGAATGGTTGCAAAGATTGTAGAGACAGATGATGAAAATTCAAAATCATTAGAAAACCAAGAATATACGAGCTTATATAAAGCTTTGAAAGCATGCCCAGCAAATAAAAATACAACAATAATGATAATTGATGAAATATATAATGAAAGCAACGAAATTAATAACAAAAACATAAAATTAAATTTAAATGGGTATACAGTAAATAATAAAAACGCTAATAAGCCAGCCATAACAGTAAATGAAAATGCAACTTTAACTTTAGTAAATACCAATGAAAGTGGTCAAAATCTAACAAAGGGTGCATTACAAAGTGAAAATACAAATGCAATTTTAGTAAAAGAAAATGGCACAATAAATATTGGTCAAAATGATAGAAGAGTTTTAATAAATTCTCCATCAATAATTGGAAAAGGAACGGGACTTGTTAATAAGGGTACATTTAATTTTTACGATGGAATAATAACAGCTAAAAAAAGTGGAAATGGCGACCCTTCAGCTTTTAGTGGAGAAATAGGTGAAATGCCAGTTGCATATTCAACTGCAGTAGAAGATAGTGGTGAAGGTGATGAAAAAATTCAAACAGCTAGATTAGCGGTAATAGCTGGAGTAGAAGCCAAAATTGGAAAATCAACATATACCCAAATAGAAGAAGCAATAAAAGATGCACGGAACTCGTATAGGTGAACCTGGAAAACCAGTAGAGATAACACTTGTACAAGATGTACTAAGTAAACCAGAATCTGTAATCATTGATGCTAGTAAAAATATAAGATTAGACTTAGATGGAAAAACTTTAACAACATCATGTGATGATTATGTTATAAAAAATTATGGTACATTAGAAATTGTAGATAATAGTGAGGATAAAACAGGAAAAATTACAAGTACTACTAACAATACAATATATAATGGTGATGAAGACACAGAAGAAAAGGATTCAAATACTCCAGAAGAAAAGGAAAATGTACCAGTAAATTTAGGCAAGGTACAAAAGTTTAATGATAGTGATCAGTATTTTTTTGAATATAATAAAGAAAAGGATAAAATAATTAACAATAATAATACACATAATGACAGTGTAAATACTATTGCAACAGGATATTTGGAATTAGATATGACTAAATATGAAGGAAAATATGAGTTAACAGTAGATGCAGATATTTCAAACTATTGGTCTGGTTATAATTGTTATGGCTATGGTTATGTGGGAATTAGCAATAATCCTGATAGTATTGTAGAAAACGGCAGAATAATCAACATAAGTTGTTTCCATAGTAACACTTCAAGCAAAACATATAAAATGGATATTGCAGGTGGTCAGAAATATTATCTTAATTTTAGATACGAAAAAGGTAATGAGTCAAGCATAACTGTACAGGATGAATTTAGAATAAATAGTGTAACTATTGTAAAGAAACATGAAGGAAAGTTAACACTAACAAGTGGTACTGTTTCTATTGAAAGAGAAGGTTGGTGGAATAGATATGCAGAAGCTACATATTTTTCAGCAATAGTTAATGATGGAATACTTAATGTAAAAGGAGGAGTTTTAACAAGTAGTAAGAAATATACAGCCGGAATAAAGACTCTAGAAGGGGCAACATCAATTATTACTGAAGGAGATTTTCAATTAAGATCAGACAATGATATAGCAATTTGGTCTTATGAAAAAACAAATGTAACTAAAGTAAGTGGAGGTAATATTCAAGGATATTATGGAATAAAAAATAATAACTGGCTAGGAAATTTGTATGTAACTGGAGGTACTTTCAATGAAACAGGCAGGTACCAAATATATGTTGCAGGACCATGGTCAAAGGCAGAGTTAAAAGATTTAACATTAACAGCACAAGGGAATAACAATATTTATAAAGAAGGTGACTACTCTGAAATTATAATAAATAATTGTAAAATTAACAATTCCTCATCATATGCTATCTATAATTATAGTTCACATGGTACTATGGAATTAAATGGTACAAATATAACTGCATGTAATGGAATAGAGGATTATTATATAAATGATACAAACATAAATAAATGCCAAATAACATCAAACAATACGGCTATTCTACTATATAATAATGCATATGGTAGAATCGGAAATTATAATATAACTGATAGCACAATTAATGTTACAGTAAATTCCTCATATAATTCAGATATAATTACTTGCAATAATGCAGTTAATTTAACAATAACAGATTCAACATTAAACAACGTATCTAGTGTTAGAGATAAGCCACCAGGAGTTAGAGTAAACGGAGGAACTTTAAATATAAAAGGAAAGACAAGCATAAAATCATCAGGTGCACCAATATATTCCTCTGGAACAAATGAGACTACGATAAATATTGAATCTGGTATTTTAGAGTCAACAGATTGGCAAGCAATAGAAATGGTAACTTCAAGTGGAACAGTTAATATTGGGGAAAAAGGTGGAAAAGTGGATAAAGAAAATCCAATATTGAAATCTTCAGTTTCTGAATGGAATACTCATTCTAATGAAATGCATATTAACTTTTATGATGGAAAACTAATAGGAGGCCATAATATAATAATTGGCGCTGCAATTGATAAACTAGAGGATGAATATGAACTAGTTGAGGAAAAATATACCAATCAAGATGAAGAGCAAAGTGAAAAGGAGTTCTATGCAGTTACGTTAGGAAAAACAGAAGGAGTAGCACAACTTGTAAATGAAGGCACAGATTCAGACCCAAAATATGCAACTTTATCAGAAGCTATAAAAGCTTGCGGTAAAAAAACTGCACAAACAACAATAAAATTACTAAAAGATGTTAATTTATCAAAACAAGTAAAAGTTGAAAATGGACAGAATGTAAAAATAGATTTAAATGGACATAAATTATATGTATTGACAGATGAAGCAATATATAATGAAGGTCAATTAGAAATTGTGGATACTACAACTTTGCCAGAGGAAGAATATAATATAATTGCGCATGTAAGTAATAATATTATACATAATGCAGTGGTATTAAATGAAAATGAAGTGGAATATAAAGGTATTTTAACATTGGGAAATGGCGTAAAAATTAATAGCAATACATCAGGCATAACTAACCAATTTAAAAGTGTTATTAGAAATGAAGGTGAGTTAAATACTGAAGATTTAATAATATCATCATCAGGAAGTTGGCAGTATCCTGTAAACAATACGGGAGAATTAGAAATGCAAGGCGGTCAAGTAACAGCAACTAATAGTCGTGTAGACCAAATACATAATGATACTCCAGGAACGGTTAAACTAAGTAATATTAAAATAGATGATACAAATAATTCATATAGTTATCCAGTTTACAATCAGGGAGGAACTATAGAGATTGATGGTGAAACAATTATAACTGCAGCAGATGACGCATTACACAATTTTGGTTTAGGTACAATAACTATAAATGAAGGGAAAATAACATCATCAGCAGGTACAACAATATATAATGGTAATGAAAATGGAACAATAATTGTAAATGGAGGAATAATAACAAACACATATAGCAGTGGATATGTAATAAATAATAATGAAAAGGGAATAATAAACATAAATGGAGGAGAACTAAATTCCAATGGTTATCGTAGTCAAGGAATATATAATTGGAATGGCGGAGAAGTTAATATAAAAGAAGGAACAATAAAATCAGTAAATAGAGCAATTAATAATTGTAACTATTTTAATTCAGGAACAGTAAATGTGACAGGAGGAACTATTATAAGCCAAAACGAACCAGGAATATATAATGGTAGAGTGAATGTATCAGGAACAGTAAATGTAACAGGCGGAACTATAAGAAGTGAAGCTACATTTGGAATACAAAATGATAGTGGAACCTTAAATCTAGGAAAGAAAATAGCAGAAGATGATCCAGAAGATAAAGAACCAAATCAAGAAAGTCCTAGTATAAAAGGAAAACAAAATGGTGTATATAATAGAGATATATTTAATTACTATGACGGAGCAATAACTGGTCCTGTGGGACAGGCTATTAATGGAAATATAACAGATAAAGAAAAAGGTTACCAAATTGTTAAAACAAATAATGAAGATGAAACTGAAACAGCAAGACTAAAAAAGGTATATATTATACAAATAAAAGAAGATGATACAAACAATATTGAAAAATCTACTACAATAGAAGAATTTCAGGATAAATTAGATAAATTAAACGAGTCAAGTGAAGGTAAAACATATACTATAACTATTTTGGAAGATTTTTCTATAAGTTCAACAGAGGAGTTTATTATTCCAAGTGAGCTAGAAGTAACACTAGATATTAATGGAAAAACTATCAGAAGTACAAATAACTCAACAATTACAAATAGAGGTAAATTAACAATAAAAGATTCTAATACTGAAACACCAGGAAGTTTAGAAAATGGCGCTAATGGGGCAAATAATCAGTGTGCTAAAGTAATAAATAATGAAAGTAATGCAACATTAAAGATGGTGTCTGGAAAATTACTAACAACCGGATCATCAGCATATGGAATATATAATTGTGATGATGGTACAACTGAGATAGATAGTGGTACAATTATTACAAGTGGTTCTAGTTCATATGGTATTTATAACAGTACTACAGGTAATTTAACTATTAAAGGTGGAGAAATACAAACTGGAGGTAGGGATGCACAGGGTGTATATAACTGCAGTCAAAAAGATACAGATATATCAGGAATAACTATAACTGTAAATGAGGGTAATACACATGGAATACATACCAATAATACAGGAAAAACCATACTACATGATTTAACTGTAAACAGCAAAGGTTATGGAATATACAATGACAATATAGGAACTATAGAAATTAATAAGGGCTCACAAATAACATCTTCATTTAGAGCTGTAGACAATCATAATCTTGGAACAATAGAAATAAATGATGCAACAATTAATAGTACATCAGATTCAGCCGTACATAATGAAAGCCAGGGAATAATAAACATAAATTCTGGAACTATGACAGGTTATTTATATGGTGCATATAATAATAATGGAGGAACAATTAATATCAAAACTGCAACAATAACATCTGATAATAGACAATGCATATATAATTCTAATTATATGAAATCAGGAACAATAAATATAGAAGGAGCAACCATTACTTCAAAAAATAGCTTTGGAATATATAATGGAAAAATAAATACAACTGGGACAATAAATGTAATTAGTGGAACAATAATAAGTGAAAAATCAACCGGTATACAGAACGAATATGGAGAATTAAATTTAGGTAAAAAATCAACAGAAGAAAGCAAAGGAGAAGAACCAAGTACAACGGACCCAAGAATTGAAGGTAAAGATTATGGAATATACAATGCTGCAATTTTTAACTATTATGATGGAGTAATTAAAGCACCTATTGGAAAATTTGCTAATAATAATATAAATGATAAAGAAACAGAATATCAAATTGTAAAAGAGATAGATGAAGATGCAAATTTAGAAACTGTAACATTACAAAAAGTTGATATATTGGGAATAGATGGAAATACATATAAAACAATTAAAGAAGTACAAGAAACTATAAATAATTTGACAGAAGAAGAACACACAATAAAAGTATTAAGGAATTTTTATATGTGTTTATCTGATTGCTTAGAAATACCAGAAGATAAGAATATAAAAATCAACTTAAATGGTTACTCAATTGAGGTATCAAGTACAGGTACAATTAAAAATAATGGAAGTTTAAAAATTACAGATGAAAGTGAAGGAACGGTAGGGAAAATACTAGGTACTGCAAATAAAATCATAGAAAACAATGGTGAATTGGTAATATGTTCTGGAAATTATAATGTTTCAAATTATACTGGGGATTCCTCAAAATTGATTTATAATACTAACAAATTGACTTGGGAAAATGGAAATCTAACAATGAATAGAGGAAATAACTATGGTATTTATAATACTGAAAATGGAACTGTAGAATGGAAAGATGGAAATGTTGGCGCAAATGCGACATCAAATCATCAATATGTAATATATACAGATAGTACAGGAGAAATTAATTGGAGAAACGGAAAAATAGCTTTAGATAGTACAGCCACAAGGTATTCACAATATGCAATATACAACAAGGGAATGGGTGAGATAAATATAGAAAATATGACATTTAGTGAGAAAGGACTATATTCAAGTTGGAATAATACATATCAATATTTAGTATATACACAAAACTCAAATGAAGAAAAGAATACAATTAATATCTATAATGTTGAAGCAGAGGTATTAGGATATAGTGGATACTATAGTGGCATAGAAGGATCAAATGTAATATTAAATATGTATGGAGGAAACTTTAGTAAATTTAGTAATGATATAATATTAAATAATTCAACTATATTTATTGAAGAAGGTACATATAATGATATAATAGAATGTCGAAGTGATTCAGTATTAACAATAAATGGTGGAAGTATAGGCCAAATTACTAATCAAAGAGCAACTGTAGTCATTAATAATGCTAACATAGGATATTTATATGGTTATAATGGTGGAAACACAACTATGAATGGAGGAAGTATATATAGGGAAAATGATAATGCTGTAGATTTATTGTATGGAGATGCATCATTTACATTATTAGGAGGAACTGTAGAATCAGCAAACGGCTGTGGAGTTCATATATATACTGACAATGGAGCATTCACTATGGGTGCTAATGATGATATAGTAGTCACTGAAGCACCATCAGTAAAAGGCTCAACAAATGGTGTATACAATGAAAGAGGAATATTTAATTTCTATGATGGAATTATACAAGGTAAGCAAAGGGCGATAAATGGTGCTGTAAGTGATAAACCAGAAATTTATAAGGTGCAATATGATGAAGGTGAAACTATAGCTATTCTATCTACAATAGCAGAAATTGAAAATATAATATCAGTAGGTAAAGTTTATTTTAGCAATATGCAGTCAGCAATAGGGTATGCTACTAATATTTCTGGAACAATAGTATTACATAAAAACTTGGAAAAGCAAAATGCATTAACAATACCAGCTAATGCCAACATTACAATAAATCTAAATGCACATGATTTATTGGCAGATATTCAAGAACCATTAATCACCAATAATGGAAATCTAACAATAATTGATGAGCCAATAGACAATATAGATGATGATGCTGAATCAATAGAAGCAAAAATAAAAAATACTGAAGGATATGCTATAGACAATAACAATATTCTAACAATAGGAGTTAGTGATAAAAACATCAACCCAATAACTCCAAGTATATCTGGAGCCCAGAAGGCTATAAACAATAAGGGTATATTAAATTTGTATGATGGAAAAATTGATGGAGAAAGTATAACAGAAGAAGGAACTGAAACAGCAGAAGGATATAATGTAGCAAAGCAAATAAAAGCAAATGCAGGAAATGTAATTCAAGGTTTACAAAATGCCATCCAAGTAGCAGTACAGAGCCCAAAAATTAAGCTAGACAAGGAATTACCAATATGGACAAAGGAATCAGTAAATGCAACAATATACACTACTGGAAGGATTCAACTAGACATAGTAAACATAGCCGAAAATGTGGAATTGCAGTCAATAACAGTTAAGAAGGTATGGGAAATGCCAGATGAAGAAGCGGAAAATTATAAAGCTACAATACAATTAATGAGAATTGTAAATGGAAAAAAGGAAGAAGTAACAGATAAAGAAGGAAATATATACACAGTAGATATAATAGGAAACCATTCAAAAACATTTGAAAATATCCCAGTATACAAGGGAACAGAAGTAATAGAATATGCACTAGAAGAAATAAGAATACAAAGAAGAACATCAGCAAATGAAAATGAATGGGAAGATGTACCAATAACTGATTTTAGTGTTACATATCACAAATAAGCAATTTGGGACAGTTAATTTTAAGATATAAAAACCTTACGGAAATAACAAGTAAGACAATAAAAAAGAATTCTAATTAAAAATTATTAATTAGAGTTCTTTTTTTATTGCATAGTGTTATGAAAAAATAAACAAAATGTAATAAAACCCGAGTGCCGGTAAACCCGTAAAGGCGTAGAAGATTTACCAATTCTTGTGATATTGAGTTATATATATTTTTATTTTAATATAAGTATATAAATAATAATATATTAAAAGAGGTAAAATTATGAAAATACGAAGTAAAGCTATGAAAGTTATTATGTGCATAATAATGCTATTCACAATGTTGTCTAGTATATATATTGTGAAGGCTGATATAGCTATGTCACTAAAAGATAGAATAGTGAAAACAATAACAGAAATAGCAGAATCACAGGAAATTCGTGAAATAGATTTAGGGGAAGATTCAGATGAGCTTATAGAAAGTGCAACACCTGTAGTAGACAATGGTACATACAATGTTCAAATAGAATTGAATATTGTAAGTGAAGAAGGAGATGCTGTTGTAGAAGGAAATAAATTGAAAATTACTGATGTTACAGAAAATTCCGAAACAGATACATCTATCACTGCAAACGAACAAATAGGAAAAAATGAAGAAGAAACTCAAAAAAATAAATTAAAAATAAATATAATGAATATAACAAATGGTAATCCAATAGAACCAGATGCAGACGGAAATTTTCACACAAATGGACAAGGCGTTATAGTAGATTTAAGCAATATGGAGAAAAATAGAAATTACAAAATTATGATTCAAGATATTGAACCAGCAGAAGGATATAATAAAACGATAAATAGCTTGATTTTAGATGTTTTAATAAATGATGAAGAAAACATAGTTGCTAAAGTTTCAGAGGTCATTGATGAATCAGGAGAAAAAATGGATTTATTAAGCCAGATGTATGCAATATTACATGGAAAAGATTCAGAGGGAACATTAGAAATAAAACATGATAAACAAGATCCAGAGATAAGTCTACAATATATTTTAAAAAACGATGGCACAATTACAGAAGACGAAACTTGGAATGATTATTCAAATAGTGTAGAAATAGAAGAAAATTCAACTATATATGCTAAGGCAATGAAAAATGGAGTTGATAGTGGAGTTACATTCAAAATTATAAATAATATTGATAAACAAGAACCAGAACTAAGCGATCTTAATCAAGATAATCCAGAACAGGAAAGAGAAATAACAATAACAGCCACAATAACAGATAATGCTTCTGGACTAGTAAAATATGGGTTAAGTATGAGTGATACAGTAGAGCCAAGTACATACACAAAAGTAGATGATAGTCTAACAGATGATGATATAGAAAATCATAGAAATTCTAATCCTAAACGAAGTGCTAGTTTGTCAATAGATGGCATAACTGAAAATGGAGATTATTATGTTTGGATATGGGACACAGCAGGAAATTGTGCAAAAAAACAGATAAATATTAATTCAGTCCATGAGGAACCAGTAGCAAAAATAACAGAGGTATCAGATGGACATCCAGAGCTAGTAGGAGAAGAATATACTAGTCTACGTAAAGCAATAGATGCATGCCCAAGTGGACAAGATACATATGCTACAATTGTAATAATTGGAGAAATTATAAATGAAAATAATCAAATAACAGATAAACATATAACATTAAATTTAAACGGAAACAATATAAATAATAAAAATTTAAATGAACCAACTCTAACAGTAAATGAAAACTCATCACTAAAAATAATAAATGTTGATGAAAATAACGATAAAATAACACAGAATAAAGGTTCTATATCAAGTGAAAATACAACTGCAATACTAGTAAAATCAGGAGCTACACTAGATTTGCGGAATAGAAGATAATAAAGTATCAGTAACACAGCCAGCAATAACAGGTAAAGACATAGGAATTAAAAATGAAGGAACATTTAATTTTTATGATGGAATAATTACAGCTACACTACAAAATGAGAGTACACCATTTGCAATTAATGGTCAAGTACAACAAACTGCAACAGCATATGAAACATCAATAAAGACTAGTGAAGATAAAGCCACTCAAACTGCAATTTTAGCAATAGTTGCAGATGTTGAAGCAAAAATAGGTAGAACAACATATACAAGGCTAGAAGAGGCAGTAGAAGCAGCAGGAGATATTTATAAAGAAACTAAAAAGCCAGTAGAAATAACATTAGTACAAGAAACATTAATTAAAAAAGAAACAGTTATTATAGATTCAGATAAAAACATAAAATTAGATTTAAATGGTAAGACACTAACAACATCAGCAAATGATTATGTTATAACAAACTATGGAAATCTAGAAATTATAGATTCAAGTGATGAACAAAAGGGAAAAATAACTAGCACTTCTAGGAGTGTTATATATAATTGCAGTGCTGATAATATTTCAGAAGATTCAAAAGTAGAAAATATTGAATTAAGTGGAGTACAGAAGTTTAATGAAGATGATAAATATTGTTTTGTATATGATACAGAAAATAACATATTAAAAAATAATAATAATACTGAAGAAGCTATAAATACAGGAGCTTTTGGCTATTTAGAATTGGATTTAACAGATAAACAAGGCAAATATACATTATCAGTAGATGCAGAAATATCAACAGCTGGATCAGGATATGGATATGGATATGTATCCATATCAAATAAACCAGACAATACTTATAGTATTAACTCTACAAGTTATGGTAATCTTATAAGTATAACAAACACAACGAAAAAAATAGCAACAATGGATATAGCTGGAGGACAAAAATACTATTTAAACTTTAAATATTCAAACACAAGAAAATCATTTGGCAAGGATGATGAATTAAAAATAAATAGTGTAACACTTACCAAAAAACAAGAGGGAAACTTAACATTAACAAGTGGAACAGTCGAAATTGCAAAAACAGGTACATCTAGAGAATTCTATTCAGCAATAGATAATGGTGGAATGGCTAATATTAAAGGTGGAACTGTAACAAGTAGCAATAATTATACCGCAGGTGTAACTACATTAAAAGGTGGAACTTCCAATATAGATGGAGGAAATATAAATTTAACAGGAAGTAATGATAGAGCGATTTGGTCACGTGAAAGTGGAAGTTTAACGAAAGTAATAAGTGGAAATATTTATGCTTATGAGGGCGTAGTAACCAGTCAATTTACTGGAAATGTTGTTATAACAGGAGGAGAATTTAGCGATAAGTGTCAGTCTCAAATAAATAATGCTGGTTCATATTCTTCCATAATGTTACAAGATATGACCTTAACTAATACGACTTCAGGGCGTATTATTAATACTAATACTTCTTATACAGATATTACAATAAATAATTGCAATTTATCTAATAGTAATTCTTCTTCGGGGAATGGTGCAATATATGTAAATGGAAGTTATTCAAATATTCAAATTGATAAAAGTGAAATAACTGGCAGACAGGCAATATACTGTTACCAATCCGCAAATTTAAGTTTAAACGAATGTACAATAAAAACAACAAGTACTCCAATTTACTGTTACAGAAATAATAATAATGTTGATATAAATAAAACAACAATTACTGCAGAGGGTGATACTGATATAATTAATTTTTCATCCACAGTTAATGCAACAATAACTGATTCAACACTAAACAATGAAACTAGTAAAAGTAAAAAACAAGGAATCACCCTTGGACGGTGGTACACTAAATATAAAAGGAAGCACTAGTATAAAATCAGCAGGTGCACCAATATATTCTTCAGGAACAGCTGATAATACAGTTAATATTGAATCTGGTACTTTAGAATCAACAGACTGGCAAGCAATAGAAATGTGTAATTCAACGGGAAACATTAACATTGGTAAAAAAGACGGAATTGTTAATAAAGAAACACCGATTTTAAAATCTGCAGTGAAACAGTTTAACACACGTTCGTATAGAATGCATATGAACTTCTATGATGGACAACTAATAGGAGGACATGGAAATATAATTGGTGTATCAATAAATGAATTGGAAGAAGGATATCAATTAGTTGAAAATGAATATGAAGAAGACAATCAATATAAATCAATGAGTTTAGACCAAATTTCTAGCGTTGCAGAAATTCAAGGTGATTCAGAATCAAATAAAACATATGATACTCTAGAAGAAGCTGTAAATTCATGCCCTAATGTAGAAACACAAACAACAATAAAATTATTAAAAACTATATATCAAACAGAACAAATTATTATTCCAAAAGATAAGAATATCAAACTAGACTTGAATGGTCAAGAATTGTTTGCTTTAACTGACAATACAATACGAAATGAAGGAAAATTAGAAATTGTAGATAGTACAAAAAGTGCAGAAGATGAAAACCCAACAGAAAGAACATATAATCTATTAGGAACAACTGGAGGAACTGTAATACAGAATGCACTATTAGAAAATGAAGAGGGTACAAAGGAAAAGGCGGTACTAACTATAGGTAAAGGAATAAAAATATATTATACTGCCTCTGGGCTAAATTATAATGAATATAAATATCCAATTCAAAATCAAGGTACTTTAAAAACAAATGATGCAATATTAAAAGCAACAGGCGGTTATGTATATGTAATAAATAATACTGGAACTTTTGAACTTGAGAGAGGAGCAATAGAAACAAGCGGTAATTACGCATATGGAATTTATGGTAATAGTACAGAAGCTTCAACAATAAATGGTACTAATATTACATTAACAGGTAATAATTCATATGGAATATACAACGATAATGAAGGGACAATAACAATAAATGAAAATACAACAATAACAACACAAGCATCATCAGTATATAACAATAAAACAGGAAAAATAGTAATGAATGGTGGTACATTATCAAGTAAATCAAATACTATTGATAATAGAAGTACTGGAACTATAGAATTAAATAGTGGCGATATAAAATCAGAATCTTCAAGTAATTCGAGCGGAGGCATATATAACAATTCTGGAGGAACAATTAATATAAATAATGGCTCTATAACATGTAACTATTCTGGAATATGTAATAATCGGTGAAAATGGAGTAATTAATGTAAAAGGTGGAACTATAACAAGTAAATCTTGGTATGGAATACATAATAATAATTATAATAGAAAAGGAACCATTAATTTTGAATCAGGAACTGTTATAAGTGAAAGGTCATATGGAATATACAATAGATATGGAATTCTTAACCTAGGTGTAAAATTGACTGAAGAAGAACTAGAAAATAGTATAGAACCAAGTACCACAGATCCAAGCATAGAAGGAAAAACATTTGGTGTATATAATGAAGATAGATTCAATTTTTATGATGGAAAAATAAAGGGAGCTCTTAATCAATCTATTCAAGGGAATGTAAATGAAATGGAGACAGGATATCAAGTAATAAGAAACAAAAATCAGGAAGAAAAAACAGAAACGGCTGTGTTAGAAAAAGTAAATATTCTTGAATTGCAACATGATGATAATACAAAACAATTTGCTTCATTAAGAGAGTTAGAAAAAGAGCTAAATAAGTTAAACGAAAGCATACAGCAAGAAACAACTGATAAAATAGAATGTACAATAAAAGTATTAACAAACTTTTCTATAGGTGCAGATGAAACAATAATGATACCACAAAAACTTATAGTTAAATTAGATTTAAATGGATTTACTATTACAAGTGCAAGTATTTCAACAATTACTAATAATGGAGAATTAACTCTTATTGATTCTTCTGATGCTTCAGAAACAGGTGTTAAGCTTGGAAATATAACAAATGGTTTTAGTGGAACAAGTGATAATCCAAATAAAGTAATACATAACCAAGAAAATGCAAAATTTATTATTGAATCTGGAACAATAAAAACCAGTGGTTCATATACACATTGTATATATAATGGTGATAAGGCAACTGTTGAAATAAAGGGAGGAACATTAACAACTACAGGTGGAAGTGGATATGGAGTATATAATTGTACTGATGGAAACTTAAAAATGAGTGAAGGAACAATAAATACTAGTGGGACAAATGCATATGGAATATACAACTGTAGTCAAAATGATACTGAGTTAACAGGAGGAACATTAACTTCAAGTGCTAGCCATGGTATATATACAAATAATACAGGAACAACAACAATAACAAATTTTACAATAACAATAAATAATTCAGCTAATGGTATATATAGTAACAATCAAGGAACGATAATAATTGATAGTGGTACATCAATTACAACACGTGGAAAAGGAGTATATAATCAAGGAACAGGAACCATTATAGTAAATAATGGAATATTAAAATCACAATCACAATCAATATATAACTATAAAACTGGAACAATAGAAATACATGGAGGAACACTAGAAAACACTGGTAGTTCAAATGATTCTTATGGTGTATACAATTATGATGGAGGTACTGTTAATATTACAGGAGGAACAATTACTAGTTATCAAGCAGGAATATATAACAACAATTATTTTAATGAAGGACATATTAATATAGAGAATGGAACTATAAAAAGTAAAGGCTCATATGGAGTGTACAACGATAGATCTAATAGAACAGGATTTATTAATATAACAGGAGGAAGTATAACAAGTGATGTTACATATGGAGTATACAATAGATTTGGAGAATTAACTATAGGCAAAAAAATAGGTGAAGATGTGTCAGAAGAAGGGGCACAAGAAAATACTCAAGAAACAACCGGACAAGAACCAGATACTGATAACCCAGTCATAAAAGGTGCAACATATGGAGTATACAATTGTGGAACATTTAATTATTACGACGGAAAAATAATAGGTGCTTCAGGAAAATCTATTAATGCAAATATAACAGATAAAGAACCAGAGTATCAAATAGAAAAAACTATAGATGAAACAACACAAACTGAAACAGCTATATTGAAAAAAATAGATATAGTTCAAATTGGTGATAAATCATACTCAACAATAAAAGATATACAAGATGCAATAGATAGTTTACAAGATAATAAACAACATACTATAAAAGTAATAAAAGATATGTATATATCTGAATCAGATATTATAACTATTCCTCAGAATATGGAAATAATATTGGACTTAAATGGACATGTAATAGAAACTACAAGTAAAAGTTCATTTGTAAATGAGGGAAAATTAGAAATAGTAGATGAAAGTGCAAGTGAAAGTGAAGAAAAAAACGGTAGAATTGTTGGTACTGCAGAAGTTATGATTGATAATAAAGGCGAATTAACAATCAATTCAGGATTATATAATTCTATAAAATTTGGTGAAAGATATGATTCAGATAATAAGAATATAAAAATAATAAATAACACAGGGAAATTAATCTGGCAAAACGCAAAAATGAGATTAGATGGAGGCTTAAATTACGGTATTTACAACACAGAAGAGGGTACAGTAGATTGGGAAAGTGGTGATATATATGCAAGTCAAACATCTAATGTACAATACGCAATATATACAAATAGTTCAAACGACATAAATTGGAAAAGTGGACAAATCTTCCTAGATACTGTAATTTCTAGTACTGATCAAATTGGGTTTTATATTGGAGGAACAGGAGGTTTATGTATCGAAACAATTACATTCAACAATATTGGTATTAATACCCCTGCAAGCTATTCAAGAAATTATTCTAGACAATACCTAATATATTCACCATCAAACAATAAAAACGCAAAAAGAAAAGTTACTATTAAAAATTTAGTAAGAGAAACAACAGATAAATCAAACGATGGATATGTTTGGGGTATAAATGGATATTATGTAGATTTAACTATTGAAAACGGAGATTTTCATGACTTTAGTAGAGGAGCAGATATTAATTTGTATAATTCCCAAATGAATATAAAAAATGGAACTTTTAATGATGAAATCTCAATAAACACTAGTACTAGTACTAGTATAATTGAAGGCGGAAAATTCGATAAGGTTACAAATTATAATGGAGATATGACAATAAATAATGGTACAATTAGATATTTATATATTTCTGGAAATAGTACAAATGTAACAATGAATAATGGAAAAATATACAATGAAAATGAAGAAGCGGTTCAAATAATAAATTCTGCGACATTTACATATTTGGGTGGCACAATAGAGTCAACAAAAGGATATGGTGTGTATATATATAATGGGACATTTACAATGGGTGATAATACTGATGAGAATGTATCAACACAAGAGCCTACAGTAAAAGGTTCAACATATGGTGTATACAAAAATGCAGGAGCATTTAATTTCTATGATGGAATTATACAAGGTAATCCAAAGGCTTTTTATGGTGACATAGATAGTATGCCTGAAAAATATAAAGTTCAATATTCTGATGGAGAATGTATAGCAATACTTGCAATTATATCAGAAGTAGAAAATATGGTTTCAGTAGGTAATATGCATTTCGACAGTATGCAATCTGCTATAGAACACGCAGTAAGTGGCACAGATGATATAGTGATACATAAAAATATTTCAATAACAGAAACATTAACAATTCCTGATAATGCAAATATAACCATCAATTTAAATGGACATAATTTAAAGGGAGAAATTAGTGAATCATTGATTATAAATAATGGAAACCTAACAATAATAGATAAACCTGTAGAAGAAGATATAGGGGATAGTGAAGTTGTGTTAGAATCCAAGATAGAAAATACTACAGGATATGCTATAACAAACAAGGGAACTTTAACATTAGGAACACATGATAGTACAGTAGATTCAACAACACCTAATATTATAGGAACACCACATGCAATTCAAAATGAAGGAACTGTAAATTGGTATGATGGAAAGATAAATAATCAGACAACTACAGAAGAAAAACAATTCACATCAGAAACCAGTGTTATAGCAAGAAAAATAAAAGAAAATGCAGAAAATATTATAACAGCAACTCAAAATGCAATACAAGCTATTGTACAAGAACCTAGAATTGAAGTGGACAAGGAGTTCCCAATATGGACAAAAGATTCAGTTACAGCTACAATGTATACAACAGATAGAATAAAATTAGATATTGTAAATGAAAACGAAAATGTTGAATTAAGGTCAATAACAGTAAAAAAAGAATGGGAAATGTCTGATGAAGAAGCGGAAAATTATAAAGCTATAATTCAATTAATGAAAATAGAGAACGGCAAAAAGGTACCAGTAGAAGATAGGGAAGGAAACACATATACAGTAGAAATAATAGGTAATCGTTCTAAGAAGTTTACGGAGGTGCCAGTGTCAAAAGGTGGAAAAGTAATAGAATACGCACTGGAAGAAATTGCAATAAAACATAGAGTAACACCAGAAAAAGATGAATGGGAGGACGTTCCATTAGAACAATTCAATGTTACATACAAAAATAATAAATAAGCTGGAAATTGTATATTCCCTAGTAGATTAGGAAAACATCTTATGAAAGGAAATATTACAGAAATATTACAAATTAAATAATTCGAAAAAAACACTTGTCAAAATTGGTCGAAGATGTTATCCTAATCTCAGGAGGACAAGGAAAGGATAAATGTTATGGAAGATAATGTTAAAGAAAATAAAAATATAACATCTGAAGAGATAAAGCAAAAAGAAATGTTAGAAAATAAAGCAAAAAAATTAAACAGAAAAAAAATAATTTTACAAGTACTTCTAATCATTTTATCAACAGCTATACTAATTATATCATTAATAGCATTAGCATCAACAGTAAAAGCATCAAATCTTGCATTTGGAAGATACAGATTTTATATAATGAAATCTCAATCACAATCTAACATTGCAGAGTATGGAGACCTTGTAATAGCAAAAAAGATGGACCAAGGTGGTATCAATGTTGGTGACAATATAGTATACCGTAATGGGGAGTTTTTCTACTGCGAAAATATTGTAGAAACTAGAAAATCAGATGTAGTAAATAAAATTATAATAGCAGAAAAAGACGGAGTAAAATATAGATTTAATGAAACAGATGTAGAAGGGAAAATAGTAAAGAATATACATAATTTAGGTGATGTATTTTCATTTTTGAAAACACCAGTAGGCTTCATATTTTTCATATTGATAGTCATTTGTATTTTCTTATTGCTTAGGGTCATTTTTATTAAAAATTTC
>CANRGE010000022.1 GCA_947630065.1 uncultured Clostridia bacterium | reverse complement strand
TCATAAGTGTCTTTACATTTTTTATTTTATTCTTATTTTTTTATGTTTACTATTTCCCCATAAAACTTAACTCATATATTTGCAAAAAAAATCATCTACAATTTTCAGAATAAATTTTCAAAAAATGGAGAATATAGTCTTAATAGTTGTAAATAAATTTACAAAAATTAATTAGTAAAATGGGGATGAGAGAATTGAAAATAAAAAATATGAGGAAAAAATTTCTAGTGCTTTTTTTAATAACTATTTTAATCACATTTGCAGTAATAAAAAATAATAGTGAAACATCAAATGCAGCTAGTGGTAATTCGATTTCAGATGCACAATTATTAGCAAGAGCAATAAATGGTGAAGCTAGAGGCGAAAGCTACGAAGGCCAAGTTGCTGTTGGTGCAGTTATTTTAAATAGAGTTAAACATCCTAGTTTTCCAAACTCAATTGCAGGAGTAATATATCAACCAGGAGCATTCACAGCGGTTTCAGACGGTCAAATTAATGTTCCTATTGATAATAATTCAACTGTAGTAAAAGCCGCTCAAGATGCATTGAATGGTTGGGATCCAACAAATGGGGCAATATACTACTTTAATCCAAACACTGCAACAAGTTCATGGATATGGTCAAGACCATTAATAAAAACAATTGGAAAACACAGATTTTGCAAGTAATAATTTCTAACCGAAAAAATCTTATAACATATTTATATTAGGAGGATAAATTTATGACAAGTTTGAAAGAAAAGGTTTATGATTGGAAAGATAGATTAAGAGATAGACACATGTTAACATTAGTAATAGTTTTAATTGCAATTATAGTAGCACTAGGATTATACACATATAAAAAGCAAATTGAATATAGACAAGCTTCTGAGAATTCATATAATATGGCCTTTTTTGAATTAGTAGATTATGTTGATAGTGTGGAAGTATATTTAGCTAAAGCACTTGTTTCAAATACTGCAGAACATGGAGCTGAAACTCTAACATATGTATGGAGAGAAGCAAATTTAGCCCAAAGTTATTTAGCTAGACTTCCAATTAATAGTTCAGAATTAGAGAACACTTCAAAATTTTTGAACCAAGTAAGTGATTATAGTTATTCTTTATCAAGAAAAAATATAAATCAGGAATCTTTGACACAACAAGATTTAGATAATCTAACACAGTTACATCAATATAGTGTTGAATTAAAAAATACATTAAATCAATTATCAGAAGATTTGAATAGTGGTCGTATAAGTTGGGGAGAATTAACTAAAAAGGCAAGTCCGGTGTTTGCACAAGAAGTAAGTAATATTTCAAAAGATAGTTTTAGCAACTTAGAGGAAAATTTTCATGAATATGCGGGACTTATTTATGATGGGGCTTTTTCTGAACACATGACAAATCCTG
Source organism: uncultured Clostridia bacterium (assembly GCA_947630065.1). Taxonomy (GTDB): domain Bacteria; phylum Bacillota; class Clostridia; order TANB77; family CAG-508; genus RGIG8482. Next base: position 30,910 of record CANRGE010000022.1, on the reverse strand, counting down.
AAAGAAAAGGCTTAACTGGTGATGATATTGATGAAGAAACAGCTAAGCAAAGGGCAACTGAGTTTTTGGGGGCAGATACAATAAAAGAAATAAAATCAAATGGGTTAACTCAAAATGCTAATATACAATCTTATGATTTTTCAGTAGAGAAGAATGATGGAGAAAGTGCATGGATAGCAATTTCACAAAAAGGTGGTCATGTTGTATTTTCAAATAGTACTAGAGATGTTCAAGCAGAAGTGTTAACTCAGGAACAGGCAAATGAAATTGGATTAAAATTCCTAGAGTCAAGAGGAATATATAGTATGAAGCCAACTTATTATTTAAAACAAAATGGAATTGTGACTATAAATTATGCATATGTTCAGGATAATGTTACTGTTTATTCAGATTTGATAAAATTAAAAGTGGCGTTAGATAATGGGGAGATATTAGGAATGGAGACAACAGGTTATTTGAATTCACATGAACAAAGGAATTTTATGACTCCGGTTATTTCACAAGATGAGGCTAGAAGTAAAATTAATCAAAATTTGGAGATTGTGAGTGAGGGAATGGCAATGATTCCTACGGAGTATCAAACTGAGATATTGTGTTGGGAATTTAAGGGAAATGTGGATGATAGGCAATTTTTAGTTTATGTAAATGTTGAGACTGGGAAGGAAGAAGATGTGCTTGTGATTTTGGAGACACCTAATGGAACAATGACAATGTAAAATTTTTCATGGATAATGTCGTAAAAAGGGAGAACAATAATAGTATTCCGTTGGAATAATTTCTTCAATGGAATATTAGTTTCGAACTTAAGGAGGATTTTGTTATGTCTAGAAGAAATGGTGGATTAATGTCTGAAGATTTAAAAGTAGAGATAGCAAAAGAACTTGGAGTATATGAACAGGTGAAACAAGATGGTGGATGGCAGAATGTATCTTCAAAAAATTGTGGAAATATAGTTAAAAAGGCAATTGAAATAGCAAATAGGAAGGTATAACAAAAGCGGCTTTACTAGCCGCTTTTGCTATGCCTTCCTGTCAATGGGGACGGAGATTTTTGACACAATAAAAAAAAGTGTGTCAAAAATCTCCGTCCCCATTGACATTGAATTGGACTACTCTATAAGTAATTTTCGTATTGATTTATGAAAAGATGTGGTATAGAATACAGATGATGAATATAATTTATGGGAGGATATTAAATGGATATTAGAGTAAAAGATGTAATAGAAATATGTAGTGGTAGATTAATTTTTGGGGATAAAGAGATTGTTTGCAAGGATTTTTCTAAAGATACTAGAACTATAAAAAAGGATGATGTATATGTAGGAATTAAAGGGGAGAATTTTGATGGGAATACCTTGTATGAGAAGGCTTTTGAACAGGGGGCTAAGGTATGTATTTTGGAAGATTCTGGTAGTGAGAATGAATTACAAATTAAATATGAAAATGTTAAAAGATTATATAGTGATAGAGTATTAGTAGTTGTTGAAGATTCTATAAGGGCATTGCAGGAGCTTGCTAGTTATAAGAGGGATTTATATGATATACCGGTTGTGGCTATAACAGGTAGTGTGGGGAAAACAAGTACGAAGGATATTATAGCAAGTGTGGTTGGAATGCAGTATAAGGTTTTAAAAACACAGGGGAATTTGAATAATCATATTGGGTTGCCTTTGACAATTTTAGGATTGGATGATCATGATGCATTAGTTGTGGAAATGGGGATGAATAATTTAGGAGAAATTAGTGTGCTTTCAAAGATTGCAAAACCTAATGTTGCTGTAATAACAAATGTTGGAACATCACATATAGGGAAACTAGGTTCAAGAGAGAATATATTGAAGGCAAAGTTAGAAATCTTGGATGGATTAAAAAAAGATGGAATTTTGATAATTAATAATGATAATGATTTATTGAATTCATGGTCAAAAGCATATACTGGAAATGTGAAAATTTTTACATATGGAATTGAGAATACAAGTGATGTTATGGCTAGTGATATTATGTTGGAAGAAGATTCAAGCAATTTTAAAGTACATATAAATAACTCGACAATAGCTCTTGATTCTAAATATTGTGGTGGAGATATAAAGAATTGTGAAAATAATGAAGAGGAGATAATTGTTCCAATAGGAGGACAGCATTTTGTGTATAATGCACTTTCTGCAGTTGCTGTGGGCACAATACTTGGTATTCCTTACGGAAAAATAAGAGAGGGAATTCAAAAGTTTGAGTTAAGCAAAAATAGAATGGAACTTATTAATTTGAAAGATGATATTATTGTAATTAATGATTGTTATAATGCTAATTATGATTCAATGAAAGCGTCTATAGAGTACCTTGCAAAGACAAGTGCTAATAGAAAAATTGCGGTATTAGGTGATATGCTTGAGTTGGGAGAATTTTCTGAAAGTCTTCATAAGCAAGTAGGAGAACAAGTTGTAAAAAATAAAATTGATATACTTGTAACAGTGGGAAATATGGGGAAAGTAATTTCTGATACTGCTAAATCATTAGGAATAGAAGTGTGTCATTGTTCAAATAATGAAGAAGCGGCAAACTTTGTAAAAGATATTATGAGTAAAGACGATATAATATTAATTAAGGCGTCAAATGGAATGAAATTTAAGCAAATTGTTGAAGAAATTTGTAAATTGTAAAATTAATTGAAAGGAAGGCTTGTTTTTATGGAAAAAATTAAAATAGCTGTAATATTTGGTGGAATGTCTACGGAGCATGATGTATCAATAGTTTCAGGCAGTTCAGTTATAAAAAATTTGAATAAAGAAAAATATGAAATTACACCAATATATATTGGTAAAAATGGGGATTGGTTCTTATATACAAAAGATATAGAAAAAATAGATATATTGAAAATTGGTGAGGAACCAATTGAGCTTAAGGAAATAAAAAATCCGATAGAAGTCTTGAGAAATGTGGAAGTGGCATTTCCAGTATTGCATGGGTTATATGGTGAAGATGGCACTGTTCAGGGATTGTTGGAATTATTAAAAGTTCCATATGTTGGTTGCAAAGTTTTAGGTTCAGCATTGTGTATGGATAAAGTTTATACAAAAATAGTTTTAGATAAAGCTGGAATTAATCAAGCAAAATATGTTTATATAAAAAAACAGAATGATGATATAAGACATAGTGATGATAGGTATGTGTATGTTGATGAACATTTTAATGAAGAAGAACTTGAGTTAAAAGATATATGCAAAAAAGTAATAGAAAAATGTGGGCTACCAGCATTTGTTAAACCATCAAATTCTGGATCTTCAGTTGGAATAAATAAGGCGAAAGATATTAGTGAACTAGAAAATGCAATAAAATATGCAGGTAAGTTTGATTCAAAAATCCTTGTAGAGGAGTTCATAAATGCTCGTGAATTAGAATGTGCAGTAATTGGAAACAATAATGTAGATGCATCATGTGTAGGTGAAATTCTGCCTGCAGAAGATTTTTATAGTTTTGATGCAAAATATAATAACTCACAATCAAGAGTAGAAATTCCAGCAAATATAAGTACAGACATTTCGGAAGAAATAAGACAAACTGCATGCAAAGCCTTCAAGGCTGTAGATGGTAAAGGCCTAGCGAGAGTGGATTTTTTCCTTGAGAAAGGTACAAACAAAATATTCTTGAATGAGATAAATACAATGCCTGGGTTTACTACTATAAGTATGTATCCACAACTTTGGGGAGAATGTGGAAAACCATATTCAGATTTGCTTGATGTACTTGTGCAATTAGGGATGCATAATTAAAAATAATCCTACGGAAATAACAACTAAAAAAGTATTCTAATCAACTAAAATTGATTAGAATATTTTTTTAGTTATTTTATATTAGAGATTTTTAAACAATATTAGTTTAGTATTAGTAACTTGGTAAATTATAGTTGTCGATATATGGAGAAATATCTTAACAAAAAATTTCAAATACTTGAAACAAAAGCACAAATATGTTAAAATCAATTAAGAAGTTAATATATTTGAATTACAAAAGTACATAAAACAGAGGGAAAAAGGAACAATAGAACCATGGCTAGAGTTCATAGTGGAACCGAATGGAAAGGAGGTACAGGAGGCAATGAAAAAATATAAAACAATACAAGAAGCAGTAGATGAACTAAACAGATTAAATGCAAATGATGAAGTAAGAGAATTGGCATTTTATCAAGACATAGCAAGACTAGATAGAAATACAGAACTACGTGAAGCTAGGGAAGAAGGAATAGAGCAGGGAATACAGCAACGAAACATTAGCATTGCCCAAAAAATGTTAGAATTGAAAATAGATATAGAATTGATTATGGAAGCTACAGGGTTAACAAAAGAAGAAATAGAACAGATAAAGATTTAAAAAAAGGATTTATATAATAAGTATTGGTTAAGATATGAAATTTTGCAGAAATAAAACATAAAAAGATTCTGATTATTTTGGATAATTGGAATCTTTTTTTTCCAAGTGGGTTGGGCGAAAAGGATTGTAGTTGTTTATTCCGTAGCAATTTTGAGTTTGTGGGATAGGATGTGGAGGATGTGTTGTAAAAAGATATGAAAATGTAAAATTTATTTAGGAGTTGAATATCCGTAAGAAGTGGGGTTAATTGCGCTTTTATGGCATGGTTGACTTCTTTTTTTTTATTATTAAAATAAAAGTAGAGATAGTAAAAAACATGAGAAAAACGAAAGGGTAAGGTGTACGGATGATGAGAGATAACAATAGAAATGAGACAAATCACAAAACCGTTAGTGCTGTAAAGAGGAGGGAGCACGGTAGTTTAAATACAGCTAAGAGAAATTGGAGTTTTGTACTAGTTGTATTGGCTATAGTTTCAGTAATTTTAGTAAGTACAGCAATCTTTGGTTTTGTGAAATTAAAAGAGGTACAAAGCAATGAGATCGCATATAATGCAGAGCAGTTAAGAACTCTAGCATATGATAAAATTGAAGGAGATGAAGAATACGCAGACGCAGAGCACCATATAAAATTTGCGCCTTTTTTTGCTGAGAATTACAAAGAAGGAGAGTATTCAGAAAAGCTTTTAGGAGCATGCAATGAGATAGGAAAAACGGAAAGAATGTATATACAATTAAGTGTTGAAGAAGAAGGATCACTTGAAAATGGTGTAATTACAATAAATAATGGGAACTTCGTATATAGTATGAAAATGCTTCAAAATTCATTTTTAAAAAAGAATTATCTAGGTAGTGTAAATAAAATAGAATTAAACAATATAGAATCAGGGAATACAATATTACTAATGGGAGATATATATGCAAATATAAGAAATGTTAAAGACTATTCAAGAGAAAATGAAATAACATTAACAGGAACATGGGTTCCAAATGATAAGGGTGAAGAGAAAGTAGAAATAAACAAAACAATAAAGGTAACAGTAGACTGGTATGGATCAGCAAGTGCAAGTGTATCAGCACCATATAAAAGAATAAATTTAACAGACTTTAGAAATTACGGAAATAAAGTAGTAGAATTTGATTTTAGTATGAGAGAGACAAAACAACAATTATTAGTAAAGCAAAATGTTATAGATGTAACAATACCACAAATGTTTGAAACATGGCCAGATGAAGTAACATGTGCATATGGAAATTATGATAAAGAAACTCATATATTACATATAGAAAGACCAACTAGTTCAAATAATAATACATATACAGTAAGATTAAAATACCCACAAGAAGTATATGACAAATTATATAATGGATACACTTTATCTGTACCAATAGAAGGATATTTTGATTGTTATAATAATGAAAATGAAGAGTTTAAAAATGGAGATCAAGGACAACAAGAGCATGAGGAAGAAGGAATATATAGAACTACAAAAGTAAATTCAAAAGTAGGAATCAGTTTTTACACAAGTGTAGGAGTAACAGCAGATTACTTGTTCTCAGCCGTAATATTAGATAAAACCTATATAACAATACCAACAAGAACATATGCAATGTCAAAAGAGAATTTAATAAATGCATATGATGGAGACAAAGATGTAGGAAAAATAAATTATACGGTTGCATGGTCAGTTACAAAAACAACAAAAGAAACAGATTCAGCACTAGGAATTACTATGAAGGAAATAGAAAAAGAAGGTGGATATGGAGATACATGGGATGGATATAAAGTAAGTGACTATGTAAAAAATACAAAGATATATTTCAATAATTATGGTTTGATAAATGAAAAGGGACAAGTAAGAGTGTATGATAATGACACAGATACATTAATAAAAGAATTCTCATATGATGACATACGCAATAAATATACTTCAGCAGATAAAAGCTATACATTTGATGCCCCAATAGCACATATAAGAATAGAAACAAATAATGTAAATCCATCTGCAAATTCAAGATTACAAGTATATAGTGTAAAAGAAGTAAATATGGATACACTAAAAACAAAATTAACAAAAGAGCAATTAGCAAATATTCAAACAGTAAAAACAAACTTAAATGGAATATTATCAAATGGCTCATCAGTAACAGGATCAGATGAATGTAGTTTAGTAAGAGAAAAATCATATGCAATGATAGAGGTATCAAAAAATCAATTATCAGCTATAGCAGAAGATCCTGTAGAAGAAAACATAAAAATAACAATACCAGAAAAATCCATGTCACTAGCAGATTGGAAAAATGGAGAGTTCTTAGTAGGATTTGAAAGCTCAAATATAGATGAGAGCGAATCACCAATAGCATACCTTGAATTAAACAGTGTAACAACAGAAAATGAAAATATAAAAATCTCAGGATATGAATTAGTAAAAAAGGATGGAAAATATTTTATAAAAATAATAACAGATAATGAAACAAAAACATCAGGCTTTACAATAAATATAGATTGTAAAATGCTAGTAAATCCAATGGTTTCATCATCAACAATAAATGTAAAATTATACTCATATAATGCAAATTTAAACTTATATCATTATGAAACACTTGATAAATATGATGTAAATGACAATGAAAATACAAATGAAGTAGTAGGGTTAAGTACAACATCAATATACATATCATCATTAAATACATTTATGACAACAGAAACATTATCAGACTATAATAAAGAAGAAGAAGTAACAATTGCACCAAATACCGCAGAAGTTGAAAAGATAAATGCAAAAGATGCAAGTACAGCAAAAACTAATGCATCAGCAAAAGTAAATGTAAGTTTAATAAATAATTATGATAATGGAGAAGTAGATAATGTAGTTATATTAGGGAAAATACCATTTGAAGGTAATACATATGTAGATGGAACAAGTAGTTTAGGCTCAAAATTTACAGCAACAATGGTAGAAGGAATACAATTACCTAATACAATGACAGATGAGTTAAAGAAATCTACAAAAATATATTATTCAACAGAAGGAAATCCAACAATAGGAAATTTAAATAATAAAGATATAAGAGAGATTGTAACAGATGAATGGATTAGTGAAAATGGATTTAAAGAATTAAATGATATCACGAATTTATCAGAAGTAAAATCATATTTGATAGTAATAGAAAAAGGAAAAAAATTATCAAGAAGAAGAACATATACATTTAGCTATAAAATAGCAATACAAGATAGTGCCAATATGAATGACATGTCTTACAGCTGTCATAAAATATGGTATGATTACACATCTGGTGGGACAAAGCTAGCAATGAATTCACAACCAAGAAAACTAGGTATAAGGGCTGTAAAATATTATAATTTTGAAATATCAAAGATGAAGGAAAACACTCAGCGCCCAGTAAAAGGAGCAAAATTCAAACTAACAGAAATAAACTTAGACAACACAGAAAGTGAAGATGATTCAGATGATAGTAAGCAAACAAAAGAAATATCAAGAATAGTAACATCAAATACAGAAGGAAAAGTATTATTAGAAAAATTAAGAATAAACCAAGCATATAGCTTCCAAGAGATACAAGCACCAGAAGCATATGAGCTAAATGATAAGATTATAAGATTCATGGTTGTAGAAAAAGAAGATGAAGTAAACAGTAACAAATTAGAAATAAAATTCCTATCAGAAAATAATGAAGAGTTAGATGAAGAAAGTGTACAAAATGGTGATATAAACAAGTTTGATAAGGACGTAATAGTTGAGAATGATAGTGATGGAAGAAACGTATTAAAAACTATTGTTGAAGATACACCAAAATTTGCTTTGAATATAACAAAAACAGATGCATTAAGTAAAGAAAAGATAGAAGGAATAGTATTTAAAGTAAGTGAAGAAGGAAGCGAGAACAGTCAAACAGGAAAAACTGATGAAAACGGAAATGTAACACTAAAAAATTTAAGCTTGGAAAAAGTATATATATTGAGTGAAGTATATTCTAAAGGACGTTATGAAATAAAAAATCTTAAATTCAAACTTAAGAAAGAAATAACAGAAGATGGTGGAGGAATAAAATATTCTGTTGAATGTTTGAACAATGAAAATGGGGAAACATGTGTATTTGATAACGAAATATCAGCTAATGATGAAAGTTTAGATTTAATACAATTAAATGCAGATATACTAAATGAAAAAATACCTACCTTTAATTTAAAAATAAAAAAAGTAGATGAGGAAAAAACAGAAACAGCATTATCAGGAGCAACATTTGTTTTAAAAAGTACAGATTTGCAAAATGAAATGTTCTTTACAACTAATGAGGATGGAACAGTAGATATTCGTAATCAATATGCTCATGTAGATGGAAAATATATAACAGGGCAGTATATGTTAAAAGAAACAGTTGCACCAAATGGATATTTAAATAATAGAGAAGAAATTAGTTTTATAGTAAGCAAGATTGAGAATGAAGATATTGTTGATGGAGATGGTGCTTCAAATGGTGTTGAAGAAGAGCTTGATAAAGAAGAAACTGACAAAGAAGAGTCTGAGAAAGAAAAAGAAAAGCCACAGTTTGAGGTTAAATTAATAAAGAACAAATCAGATGATGTTCAGGATGAAGAACAGGCAACAGAAGGACATGAAGAAGCCTCAATAAATGATTTTGAAACAATAGAAAACATAGAAGTAGAAGGAGATACAGTAATAATTACAATAAAAGATAAGCCATTGTTTAAATTAACGAAGATAGATGAGAAAACAGAAGAGCCATTAAAAAATGTTGAGTTCATAATATATGAACTAAATGAAGATGGAACTATAGGGAATCAAGCAAAGGATGTAAATGGAAATTATATAGGAATTGTAAACGAAGATGGAAATCATGTTGTAAAAACAGATGAACAAGGACAAATTATTTTACCACTTGGGCCAGGAAATTACAAAGCAGTAGAAATAGGATATCTAGAAGGATATAAAGAAACACCACATTCAGAGGTCTTTACAATAAAAGGAAATAAAGATGATTATGTTAGTCAGATTAATCCTCCGGAAAATGATGTTGTTGTTCCGGAATATGAGGATAAAACAACGGAAGTGTTAGAAATTGATTCGATAGAGGATTTAATGAATTTTGCTTATGAGGTTAATAATGGGAAAAAATATGAGGATACGAAAGTAAAATTGATGAAGACCTTAGATTTTACGGATAAAACTTGTTATGCTGATCCAGATAAAAAATATACTTTTAATGAAGAAGAGCAAGATATAAATGGAGATGGAACAACAGAGTCAATATATGATGAGTTAACAAAGACAGAAGAAGGAAAAAAAGGATTTCCTGGAATAGGAAAATTGAATAATGATGTAGCACTTAACAGAGAATTTCGCGGAATATTTGATGGACAGAATTATGAAATTAGAAATTTGTATATTAATACGACAGAAAACAGTATTGGATTATTTGGGTGCGTAGATAATGCATTAATAAAAAATTTAACAGTTACAGGAAGTATCAAAACAAGTGGTTGGTATGTTGCAGGATTTTGTGGGTCTGTAGGTAACGGCGCATATTTTGAAAATTGTCATAACAAATGTTCAATTACAGGAAGAGATAAATTAGGAGGAATAATAGGAAATACTTATACATATAGTTCTGGACGTGGCCCTGAAATTCCAATAAGTCTTGTTTCATGTGACAATAGTGGAACAATAACAGCAACTAGTCAATATACTGGGAATAATTATGTTGGAGGTTTAGTTGGAAACTTATCATATGTCAAGATTGCAAATATAGATCGATGTAGTAATACCGGAACAGTAAGTGGAGATCAATATGTAGGTGGAATCGTTGGTAGAATTTCATATATTGATACACTTATGGTTACAGATACATCTAATAGTGCTTCAGTGTCAGGAGCAGATTCAAATACAGCAGGAATAATTGGAGATATAAGTTATTCAACTGTAAAATCATTTATATCAAATGTAAGTAATACTGGAAAAATAAAAGGAATTTCAGGTGTAGGTGGTTTAATAGGCGGTACATATCCAGAATCAGCGGGAATTATAGTAATAAATAATTGCAAAAATGAAGGATCTATAACAGATGAAGGGAACTGTGTTGGTGGTTTAGTTGGACGATTCTCTGGTAGTGGTGTATCTAATTATGTTATAAATTCTTATAATAGTGGAGACATAGTTCAGAAGAGAAATGATTCGTATAGTGATTGGGGATTTGGAGGATTAATTGGTGATGCAATGACAAAAGTATATATAAAGTCTTCTTATAATACAGGCAGAATCGAAGCATATGAAGGAGAGAAAGTAGAGCAAAGTGGAGCAGGAGGAATACTTGGACGAGCTAAAGATAATATAACAATTGAAAATTGTTATAATAGTGGAGATATAGTAAATAGAAGCATGAGTGGTGGTATAGTAACTAGTATCATGAGTGCTGGTATAGTAGCATATACTTATAATATAGATGCATATATATATAATAGTTATAATTATGGCTCTATTGAATCATATAATTCTGGATACATAGGTGGAATAACTGGATATGCTTATAAAAAAATTAACATTGAAAAATGTTCTAATTATGGAAATATCACTGTGCATACTAGTAGTAGGATTGGGGGAATCGTTGGATACAGTTCTTGCAACGAGTCAACAGTTAAAAATTGTACAAATTTAGGTAATATTATTGCTCATGATTTAAATAAACAAACAAAAAACTCATCTACTGTTGGTAGTATAATTGGTTATAATTCTGGTATATACGTGACCAATTGTAACAATTATGGAGACATAGATGTAAAAGGACTTAATTTTTCGGTAGGAGGATTAATTGGTAAAGGTGGTATTATATCAAGTTCATATAATACAGGAAACATTAATTGTAGTCATGAAAAACAAACTTCTTCTGGGTCGATGTGTATAGGAGGAGTGTCTTCAGAAACAACAACAATAGATTCATGCTATAATGAAGGTAATATTTACTACGAAAAAAATAACTGTGCTAAAGATAATATATATATTGGAGGAATAACAGGAAAAAATTCATCGCCGATTACAAATTCATATAATACAGGTAACATAATAGGAAATAAAGTAGACGAAACAAAAGCAGGTATGATATTGAATATTGGAGGAATTGCAGGAACAGCAGGTTCAATAAAAAATTGCTACAATACTGGTAATATATACGATCCTGTCTCAGAATATAATAATCCAAAAAGTTATTATTATGTAAATTATTTAGGACCAATATATGGAACTACAAGTAATGGAGAATCAAACTATTATCCAGATAGCATAGAAATTACCGGATTTACAGAAAATGTAAATAATGCATACTGTACAAAAACCACCGAAGAAAGCATGAAAACAAAAGAATTTTGTGATGCATTAAGAGAAGACTGTGATAAATGGTTATATGTAGAAAATGGATTCCCTATACTAGACATTGCAGTTATAAACAGTACAAGTGAGGTTACAGAATTAACCATAGGAAATGAGAAAAAATCATTTGATATTACAACAGAGGTAGGAGAAAATTCATCTGGAAATAGAGATGGAGGTACTATTACTGGAAAAAATAATAATATATATGCTGAAGAACATAATATAAAATATGTTGAAACAGTAGAGTATGGTGAATCAAATACAAATAAAATAGACATAGAACCAACAGAAGGATATATGATACAGAAAATAACAATAAACGATAAAGAAATTCCATTTAAAGCAGATAATGAAGGAAAGGTTGAACTTGAATCTGGATATTTTGATAAAGTTACAAGTAAAGTACATATAATAGCATATTTCGTCAAGAAAAATAGTTCGATAACAATTAACAAAACAGGTGAAGATGGAGATAAATTAGCAGGAGCTAAGTTTAGAATCGAATCAGAGTCTATAAGTGAAGGAAATATATTAGGTAATTTAACTCAAAATGGAATATATCATTTCGAAAAAGATAATAATGGATATATAGTTCCAGATAATATAGGTGTTGCAGGAACAGTGGCAAGTTCGTATTACAAATTGGATTTAACTAACGAAACTCAGCCAATGCAGGTTGTAATTCATGCATATAATAATTATCAAAAAGGAACCTTATATGCAACAATAACAGAAAATACAAATGTTCCAGAGTCAGACTCAGTGAAAAATTTCTTACAAACAAATGAAAATAATAGCAATAGTTTTGTAAGTGAAACATTACAACCAGGAAAAGTATATTATTTACATTTGGGATTTGATTGTGCTGAAACAAATTTTAGTAAAGAGGTTTATATTGAAAGTATAAAAGTCTTATATATGAATGATCAAGAAGATGGAGTAGTTCTTGAACCAAAGAACAGTGATGGAGTTGATTTGGAAGAAACAGAGAATTCTTATACTTTTAGGGATATTCAATCTGAAAGCCAATTCATATGCATTCCTATTGATTTGCAAGATAAGAAGGGAAATTATGAAGTCGAATTAGATGCAACATTAAATAATGTGTCTATATGGGGAATGGTAACACAAGATGAAGCGAATAATCCAGCACTAGACAATAAACAAACTTGTATTTATTGTGAGAAAAATGTTAATAATAAATGTTTTGCAACTAAAGTTCTTGAAGGAGGAAAGAAATATTATCTATATATTTCATATACTGCAGCTGGAGACAGTGATGTAGGTGGAGAGCTTACTTTAAAGAATATAAAGTTGAAAAAAATATATGATTGTTTAATATATGAAACAAATGAAAATGGTCAAATAGTAATACAAGTTCCAAAAGGAACATATAAAATAACAGAAATACAAGCCCCAGAGGGATACGAATTAAATACGGAATCAAAGGAATGTGAAGTTAAAGGAGAAGAAGATAGTGAAAATTGTGTAATAGATGTAGGGGATCAAAAACTAAGAGAAGTAGTTATTCACTATTACTTAAAAGATTCAAATAAAGATAACATGAATTATGGCGCAACACAAACATCACAGCCAACATCAGAAATCTCATCAATAGCAGTAGAAAATAAATCTGTATTACAAAAAACAAAGAATTACATTAATAATGCGTTAGAATCAGATAATATGATAAATAAAATAATACAACAAATAAATAATCAACCAATATCATTAAAAGAAGAAGTTCATCTATATGGAATTTTCGGAGAAGATTACGATACATCAAACTACATAGAAACAGAATTACAAGGCTATACCCTAGAAGTAAATGAAAATAATGAATATGTAATACCACAAAATGCAACTGGTACATTTGATGAAGATGTAATACATGTAAATTACTACTATGAAAAAACATCAGATAAATTAACAAGTATATCACTTAACAAAAAATGGAATTTGCCAGATGAAATATTAAACGATTATAAAGCAACAATAAGATTAGTAAAAGTAGAAAACAACAGATCAATACCAGTATATGACAACAATGGAGATGAAATAACAAGAGAAATACGAGGAAATGGAACAGCAATAATAGAGAACTTGTTGCAATATGATGAAGATGGAACAGAAATAGAATATGGAGTAGAAGAAATAAAAGTAGAAAAAGTAAAATCAATAAACGAAGAAACACAAGAAGAAATCTGGGAAGTAGTTCCATTAGAACAATTTAAGGCGACATATAAGATAAAAGAGAAAGAATAGAATTTGAATACTGGAAAACAAAACTTTAATTAAAAAATAAATTAGGCTAAAAATAAGTAAAAAACCAAACCAAAGGAGTAATTGGAAACCAAATCCAATTACTCCTTTGATTAATTAATACCAATCAAAACGGAAAAAGATAAATTTGAAAAACTAGTAATCTCATTAAATATTATAAAAAGGGCTTACAAAAGAAAAAAAGTGTGATATAATATGCAAAAATCACAAAAACATAGGGGGACGTTCAATGATTTTTAAGGATTACTATAAGATATTAGGTTTAGAAACAAAAGAAGTAACAAGTGAAGAGATAAAAATTGCGTATAGAGAGCAAGCAAAAAAATATCATCCTGATGTAAATGTGGGTGATAGAAATGCTGAAGAAAGATTTAAAGATATAAATGAAGCATACAGAGTACTATCAGAGACAACATCAAGAAGAAAATATGATAGAATGTGGAACAATTATGTTGGAAAGAAAAAAGCAAAATATGAAGAAAGCAAACGTGGGAAAACTTCAATATTTAGTGACTTTTTTAATATATTCTTTGGAAGCATTGATAACAAGAAAATGGAAGCAAGAACAACTACAGCTAAAAATGGAAAAGTACCTAAAAAGGGAGAAAATATAAACACTGAAATAAATATATCTATAAATGATGCTTTCTATGGAGTAGATAAAAAGATATCCTTAAGAACAGTTAATGGTTCAATGAAAAATTTTGATATAAAAATACCAGCAGGAATACAGAACAATGAGAAAATCAGATTGATTGGTCAAGGAAAAAAAGGAGAAAATGGAGGAAGAAATGGGGATTTATTTATAAAAATAAATATTGAAGATGATTCTTCTTTTAGACTAATTGGGTATGATTTATACAAATATTTGTTAATAACACCATGGGAAGCAGCACTTGGAACTAAAGCTAGTATGTCTTCAATTGATGAAGAGGTAAACGTTATTGTCCCTAAAGGAACACAAAGTGGTGAACTACTTAGAATAAATGGAAAGGGATATAAAGACGGAAAAGGCGGAAGAGGAGACCTAGTTGCCGAAGTTAAGATAATGGTTCCAAAAAACATGAGTGAAAAAGAAACTAAGTTATTTAAAGATTTGAGTAAAGTTTCACATTTTGAACCAAGAGTTATGTATAGTTAGGTGAAACCCAAACATGTCACAAAAACTATTGACAAATAGCCATAAAAAAGGTATAATAAATAATGTAATTACACAAAAGATTAACTATGATTAATTTTCATAGGAGAGGGGTGTATGGTATATGGAAAGCTTACAGGGAAAGCATTTTAGCATTACAGATAAAAAAGATGTTAATACTATAATATATCAAATAAATAAAACAGATAAAAAAGAAGTCATGAATGGAGCACCAAAATTTACCATTGAAAGACTGGAATTTGCTGAGGAATTACGAGATGATGCATCAAGAAAAACATATTTCGTAGATAATCCTAAGGAAGAAGGAAATCAACTTGTTTTTTTATCTTTTGCAGAAAATAAAGTTGTAGTTAACATGGGAATATTACAGGATGATAAAGTTAAAATTTCCAAAAAACCTATGCCGGTAAAATTCGATACATTATATTCTGAAAACGAACCAGTGTTTAAAGAATTTAAGTATACACCAAACTTACAGAGACCAATATCTATTATTGATCCTGTAACTACAGAAGAAATAAAACCAACATTATTTTTTGATAATGAAACAAATGAAGTCAAAGGTAAAATTATGTTAGAACCTAATAAACCATATTTTGCTTTTGAAATAAGAGAAGATAGAAAATTTAGATTTTAAAAATTTTAGTAAAGAGAGGGGAATCGGGATGAGTTACGCAAATGCAGATTCATCAAAAAATGAAAAAAAGAGTATTACGCTTGGAGGTTTATATTCAATAGCTATTGAATTTGATAAGGAAGTTACTATTATTCCAAATAAAAATAAACCTTATTTATTTTCAGAGGAGAAGGGTCTTTCAGAGATAAAGGCATTTGACAATGCTATCAATAAAGATGAAAAAACAGGAAAAACAATAAGAATAAACAATAAAACAGGTAGACCATATACTACAAGAACTATCTCAAAAAGATTAGATACAAAGAAATTAAATACAACAAGACCAGAGAAAAAACAAGCTAAAAGTAGATAAAGATATATAATAAAACCAACAAAATATCTTTATTTATAAGTACAGAAGAAAGAGGGAACTTTATATGGGAAAATTTAAAAGTTTCATGGAGAAGTTAAAAAAACAAATATGGGTATATTTAATAGTATGGCTAGTATTAGTCATACTATTTGTTGCGCCTTTATGTTATACTATCACAGAGGGAACTAAAGAAGGACTAACATGGCTTGAATCTATAATGTTTCATTTTGGAGAAAATTTCATGAAATTCCCTATAACAGTAATTTTTCAAAGTGAATATGTAAAAGATTTTATAGAAGGAATAAAATATTTTTCGCTTTTCTATTTTGGTATGGTTGTTTTCGCAATAAACAAAACTTTGCCTAAAAGCTCATTCCAAGATATAGAGCATGGATCAAGTGATTGGTGCAGACCAGGGGAACAGTACAAAGTTCTTAGCAAAAAAGAAGGATTAATTCTAGCAAAGGATAACTACTTACCTGTAGATAAACCAGGAAATGTTAATGTCCTAATAGTTGGACGGATCTGGTGCTGGTAAATCTGCAACATATTCAAAACCTAATGCATATCAAATGTTGGGGTCATATGTATTTACAGATCCAAAGGGTGAATTATATGATGATACAGCAGGATTTTTAAAATCAAATGGTTATGATATAAAAGTACTAAATTTAGTTAATCCAGCCACTAGTGATGGATATAACCCATTAGCTCATATTAATAGTGAATTAGATGTAGATGTTATAGCAAATACAGTTGTAAAAGGTCAAAAATCTGAAGGTGGATCAGCAGATCCATATTGGGATGATATGGCAGAAATGCTACTAAAATCATTAATATATTATCTAATAGCTACACGCCCACCAGAAGAACAAAATCTTGCAAGTTGCGCAGAAATGGTAAGGGCTGCAAGCAATAATGGTGGTAGCAATTTGTTGTCAGAGATGATAAATGTTTTACCATATGATCATCCAGCTAGAATGTATTATAAATCTGTTGAACTTGCATCAGATAAAACTTATAGCTCAATTTTAAGTTCTTTGCAATCAAAATTAGGTAAGTTTGATTCTAAAGAAATTGCAGAAGTAACATCAACAGATACAATAAATTTCGAAGATATAGCAAACAAGAAAACAGCATTATATGTAATATCATCAGATACACATACAGCATATGATTTCTTATTAACAATATTCTTTTCACAATTAATTCAACAATTATATGATTTCGCTGATAAAAATGGTGGAAAGTTAAAAATACCATGTTTCTTTATATTAGACGAGTTTGCAAACATTGGCAAAATTCCAGATTTTGATAAAAAAATATCAACATCAAGAAGTAGAAAAATATCTTTTAGTGTTATACTACAAAACCTTGACCAATTGGAAGCAATATATGAAAAATCACATGAAACTATAGTTGGTAACTGTGATACACATGTTTTCTTAGGTAGTAACTCTTTTAAAACTGTTGAGTATTTTTCAAAAGAACTTGGAGAGAAAACTATAAAAAGACAAAGTGATTCAATAAATAGAGACAATAAAGGTAAGAAAACAGGTAAAAGCGAATCAGAACAAATAATGGCAAGAGCATTAATGACACCAGATGAATTAAGAAGAATGGATAATGATTATTGTATCATTTTTGAAAAAGGCTTGAAACCAATAAAAGCCCAGAAATATTGGTATTACAAGACAAATATGATTAAAGAAATGAATAAAGTTAAACTTGACCACAATGACTTTAATGTTGGAGATAGAGGAGTATGGAGAAAATTCAATCCTAATAATCCATACACAGACTCAAGTATCAGTGGAGGTAACGATTTAAAAGTTGAATCTTTAGATGATTTATTTGATGAAGAAATTAAAAATGATGAAGATGATTTTGCAATGCCAATTGTAGAAGATTCAGGACCTTCTGATTTAGATATACAAAAGGAATTAGAAGCTAAATTTGATGAATTATTTGGCCCTTTAGGCGATTAATTATAATATGAGAAAAATAGCGTAAAACCTATTAATATATTATACAAGGAGATTATATAATGAAATTTGTACATATAGCAGATATGCATTTTGATACATCGTTTACAACATTAACAAACAGAGCTAATTTGGGTGATGTTAGAAGATTCGACCAAAGACAAGCTTTTAATAAAATTATAAATTATATAAAAGAAAATAAAATTCCCTACTTATTTATTGCAGGGGATTTTTATGAACATGAATATATACGTTTGAGTACTATAGAATACATAAACAACTTGTTTACACAAATACCAGAAACACAAATTTTTATTTCACCAGGGAACCATGATCCATACCTAAAAGATTCATTTTATAGTAAGTATTATTGGAGTGAAAATGTGCATATTTTTGATTCTAAATTATCAATTATTGAACAAGATGGAATTGATATATATGGATATGGTTTTGATGATTTCTACTATACAAACCATGACTTGGAAAATACAAAAATAAAAAATCCAGATAAAATAAATATATTGATTGCACATGGCTCATTAAATGCTTCTGATACTTTAGAAAAAAATTATAATCCAATTTCAGAAAAAATGCTTGAAACAAAGGGCTTTGATTATATTGCTTTAGGACACATTCACAAGTTGGACTATAATACAAAAGAAAATCAAAAAATAGTCTATCCTGGGTCAACTGTTTCATTAGGGTTTGACGAACTTGGTCAGCATGGAATGATAGTTGGCGATATTGAAAAAGATAGTTTGAAATTAGAATTTGTTCCTGTTGATAATAAGGAATTTGTCATAAAAGAGATAGATGTTACTGAAGTTATAGATTTAGATGAATTGGCTTCAATTATTAATAATATAGAAGTAAATGATAATGTATATTATAAAGTTTCTTTGATTGGAAAAAGAAATTTCGAAATTGATATGTACAAGTTAAACAGATTGATTATTGGAAACAATATTATAAAGATTAAAGATTATACAAAATTGAATTATGATTTGGAAAAGTTATCTAGAGAAAACACTTTGAAAGGCTTGTTTGTAAAGGAAATTTTGAAAAAAATGGAGGAAAATCCTGAAGACGAAGAAGTCTACAAAAGTGCACTAGATATAGGGTTTGAAGTTTTAGAAAAATAGCCTTTCAGAAATTTTGTATGATATTGCAGATACAAATTGTAATGTGATATAATTGTGGAAGATTAATTTTTATGGTTTTGGAGTGAGGCATTTGAAAATAAAAAAAATAAAGATAAATTCGTTTGGTAATTTGACTGATAAGGAAATTGATTTATCTGATAATATAAATGTAATTTATGGAAAGAATGAGGCCGGAAAATCTACTCTTTTGAAGTTTATTACTAATTCGTTTTATGGGACATCTAAAAATAAGAAGGGTAGAGATTTTTCAGATTATGATAGGTACAAGCCATGGGGAAAAGATGATTTTTCAGGGAAACTGACCTATGAACTAGATAATCGGTGAGCAATATGAGGTGTTTAGGGAGTTTGGAAAGAAAAATCCAAAAATATATAATTCTAACATGGAAGACATATCTAAGAACTTCAATATAGATAAAAATTTAGGAAATCAGTTTTTTTATGAGCAGACAAAGGTTGATGAGCAGACTTTTTTATCTACTATTGCCTCAATGCAACAAGAGGTCAAGTTAGATAAAGGTTCTCAAAATGTTCTAATACAAAAAATGGCTAATATTGCTGGCACAGGGGAAGACAGTGTTTCATATAAAAAGGCAATGGATAAATTGTATAAGAAACAATTAGATGAAGTTGGGACATATAGAAGCCAAGGTAAGCCTATCAATATTGCACAAAATAAGCTGAATGAATTGAAAAATAAGAAACAAGAACTAATAAATTACAAAGATTTAAAATATGATTTTGAAAATAAGAAAAATGAAATAGAGAATGAAATAGTTCAAGATGATTTAAAAGTAGAAATACTAAAAAAGATGAAAAAAATAAATGAAAATGAAGTGCTTGAACATGAAAAATTACATTATAATGATGATATTATAAAAAAGGATGAAATAGAAATTATTGAGTTATCAAACAAGAAAAAGAAAATTTTAGCTGACCATAATATCAAAGATGAGGAATCATTAATAGAAAATTATAATAATAAAATTAATTCTTTAGAACCTATAGAAAGAAAGCATGTTGCTAGACAAAGGGTAAATACCAAAAAGTATGTTATTATGCTAATTGTTTTGCTTATAGTAAATGTTATATTGCTAGTATCATTAAAAAATAATGCACTAAAATTTGTTGGTTTACTAGGATTCCCAATAGTTTTAGTATTGTACTTTATAGAAAAAAATAAGCTTGAAAACGAAAGGATAATTAGACAAAATAAAGAAGAACTAAATAAAAAATTAGAAGAGAATAAGAAACTTCTAATGTTTGAAAAAAACAAGCAAATTCTTGAGCAAATAAACATAATAAATGCAAAGATAGAGGTTTTTGAAAAAGATAAAAAAGAACAGTTAAAAATAATGGAAGAAACAAAGCAAAGAATCAAGAGTTTAAAAGATATTGAAAAAGAAAAACTAAAAAATACATATAGAGATAAAGTTGATGTCTATGAAATTAACAAATTAATAAATTCAGAAGATATAGACAAAAAACTAGAGGAAATACTAAATAGCATAAATGAGAAAAGGTTGGAATTGCATAGAAATGAGTTAAATAAGAATAATATCATACCACAACTTGAGGATTTAGCTAAAATAGAAGAAGAAATAGTAATTACAGAAGATGAGTATGATGAATTGATAAAGAAAAACAATTCTATGATAGTGGTTAAGCAAGCTCTAGAAGATGCGTATGAAAAAATGAAAAATAATGTTACACCTAGATTTACCAATGGCTTGTCAGAAAACATTGCTAGAATATCAAATGGTAAATATAATAAAGTCTCTATAAATGATGAAAATGGAATGATGGTTGAGCTTGAATCTGGTGAGTACATTCCAGCAGAAAGGCTAAGCTTGGGAACTATAGATCAATTATATCTATCATTAAGGTTATCAATGAATACTGAAGTTTCAAACGAAAACATGCCCGTAATTTTAGATGAGGCTTTTGCTTATTATGATGATGAGAGATTGGAAAATATTTTGAAGTATTTAGCTGATAATTATAGTAATAAACAGATTATTATTTTGACTTGTACTAATAGGGAGGAGAATATTTTTAGTAAGTTAGGGTATGAGTTCAATAAGGTTGTTTTATAATTCACAATTGCACAACAGGGGACATGTAATTTAAAATCATATTTTTTGCACAGTTGAAAAAATTCATCAACTGTGCTTTTTTTGAATAATTTCCACAACCACTTCATAAGAATAGCTTAGGAGGAATCTCATGAAGAATATTGTAAAAATAGTATTTGTAATTATAGCAACCCTAGTAGGAGCAGGATTTGCATCAGGTAAGGAAATATTCACATTTTTTTTTGTTTATGGCAAGTTAGGTTGTGTTGGAATTTTAATTTCAAGCCTAATAATTAGTTTAGTCATATATAAAGTTTTCAAAATATGCAACAAAAATAAAATTGATACATATCAGCAGTTCTGTAATTATATTGGAAATCCAAACAAAATGAATAACACAAAATTTGCAGTAGCTAATAATACTAAATTTGCAAATCTATTAAATAACATAGTAAACATATTTTTACTAATAACATTTTATGTGATGATAGCAGGCTTTTCGAGCCTTTTGAAACAAGAATTTGGAATAAATGGAATTTGCGGAAGCATGATAATAATATTATTATGCTATTTTGTTTTTCTAAAGAATGTAAATGGTTTGATAAAAATAAGCAATTATTTAGTAACACTTCTGATTATATTTATTGTTTCCATATCATTAAAAGATGTTAATGTAATAGAAAATTATAATAAAATTGTTAAGATGGGAGGAGTCATTAAACAAAGTTATCTACATTTTATAGCAAAAAGCATTTTATATGCTTGTTATAATTGCATTATATTAATACCGGTATTAATACCATTAAGAAAAAGGATAAAAGGAAATAAAAATGCAATTTTAATTTCAGTAATGAACTTTGGTCTAGTGGTAATGCTAAGTTATGCAATTTATAATCTACTATTGCAAGGAACTGTAGAGATATTTAATATGGAAATGCCAATTATAGCAGTAGTAAAAAAATATGGAAACATATATCAAAGCATATACATAATAATAATTGGAATTTCTATTTTCACAAGCGCAATATCAGCAGGCTGTGGATTTTTAAGTAATTGTAGTACAAATATAAAGGAATATAAAAGAAATTTGATTTTGATATGCATTACAGCATTATTCTTATCACAAGTAAGTTTTTCAACTATGGTAAATTTACTATACCCGGTATTAGGAATATTTGGAGTGCTAGAAATATTACTTATTATAAAAAAGTGACTATTCCGTAAGAATATTTAAATATAGCATATGAAATATGTAAAAATTGTTTTCAAAAAGAAATGAAAACGTAAAAATCTATAAAAGGCTTTTTTCCGTAGAAATATAGCTAATTGGACCTTTTTTGTGTCATTGAAATTCTCATTTTTTCTTATTAAAATATAAGTAATAATAATAAAATTGAAGTAATAATTAAGAGAAGTA
This sequence comes from uncultured Clostridia bacterium, assembly GCA_947630065.1. Classification (GTDB taxonomy): domain Bacteria; phylum Bacillota; class Clostridia; order TANB77; family CAG-508; genus RGIG8482. Next base: position 8,070 of record CANRGE010000022.1, on the reverse strand, counting down.
AAAAACGAAAGAGGAGAGTGAGGGTTAAATGTTGAGTAATGAGAATAATGAGCAAAATGAAAACGATACACATGAAAGCTGTGTAACCCATGATACTGTAGAGAGTTTATCTAATGACAACAATAAGAAACGGAAAAAAGATTAATTTAAAATGGTTATTAATATGTATTGCAATTATAACTGGTATATTAGCAATATTTTTTGGTGAGTCAAAATTTGTAACAAAAAATACAGTAGAAGTGAAAGTAGCATTTAATTCATATAAAATATTAGAAAAGGAGATAAAGCCATCAGTAAAACAGGAGGGTAATGATGATTTACAGGTGGATATAGAAAGTGAGAGACCAGGAGTAAAGGTTCAATATAGAACTGGAAAAGACCAACCATGGCAAGATTATGATCCAGAAAACCCACCAACAGTGAAAGATGGAACAGAGATAGAAGTAAGATATGCAACAGATGATGGAGATTGGAGTGGACCAGTAACAAGCAAGGTAGTAACAACACCAAATTATGAAATAGTAGAAACAGGAGAAACATATAAAACATTAAAATCAGCAATAGATGTAGTAACTAGCTTGCAAACAGGAGAGGGAGCAAGTAAAACAAATAAAATAAAGGTATTAAGAAATACAAAAGAAATAACTGAAAATAAACCAACAGTACCAGCACAAAAAAATATAACACTAGATATGAACGGAAAAACAATAACTTTAGAAGGAGTTACATTAACAAATAACGGAACTCTTACAATAAGCGGAGCAGGAAAGCTAACTGGTGAGACAGAAGATACACTTATAAATTCAGTTTCAGGTACATTTACATTAGAAGGAACATGTACAATTGATAATACTACTTCAGAATCAAAGAGAACATTTAGAAATAATGGAACAGCTGATTTAAAAGGTGGTATATTAACTTGCAGTAATACAGAAATTGGAACATCATCAGTAAGATGGGTAATTATTAATAAAGGAGCATTGACTGTATCAGGAGCAACAGTAGAAGCAACAGTTACAAATAGTAATATGGAAAGAGCAATAGCAAATGCAAATTCAACAGCAACAATACTGGTAACATCAGGAACTATACAATCAACATCAAATGCAATAACAAATGGATCAAGTACAGAAAATGCAAGTAATAGCAAAGATTCAGTAAAAGTAACTGGTGGTACTATTTCTAGTACAAATGGTTATGCAATATATGATAATTATTCAACAACAGGGAAAACAACAATTGGAGATAGAGATACAAATTCAACAAAAGATATAAATATTAAAGGAGGAATATATTCACAATCAGATGTGGATATTAATTGTGGAAATATAACATCTACACAAGAGAATCATGCAGTTACAAGTAATGGAAACGTAAACATTACAGGCGGAACAATAACTTCAGCTAATAACTCAACTGTTAGATTAGGTAGTAAAAGTGCTGGAAAAGAATTAAATATATCAGGTGATACTACAATAAAAAATACAGGAACCGGACATTCAGCGATTATCTCAGATTCAAATACAGAAGAAAAACCAACAATAAATATAACAGGTGGTACAATCACATCAACTGGAACTTATGGAATAAATCATTCTGGAACAATGAATATTTCAGGAAATACAACGATAACTGGTAGAACAAGGGGTATAAATTTAGAAGGTACTGGAACAGCAACTATAACAGAAGGAACTATAAATGCAACAGAAGGTATAGGCATATATGTAAATGGTGGAACACTAACAATAGGAAAAAATGAAACTGGAACTCCATCTGTAAGTCATGAAAGTCCAAATATAAAAGGTATCACAGATGGTGTTGTAATTAATGGAGGAACATTTAATTTCTATGATGGAAAAATAATAGGACCAAAAGGAAAATCAATAACAGGAACAATATCAGATACACCAGAAAATTATAAAAGAAGAATTACTGAAAATACTGATGGAACAGAGACATCAGATTTGGATGATGATTGGGACTTGAAATTCCTATTAGCTATATCAGAAAAAGCAAAAACTGTAAATTTGGATAATAATGCAGTTGTGAAAAATGAGATTAATATAGAAAAAGATATTCAAAGTGCTAAACAAAATGATACTAATGAAATTGAAACAATAGCTAATCTTGATGCAAATGGAAATATAGTTTTAGATAATATAACTTATGAAGTAGAAGGAGAGGAAGTAAAGGAATATAATACACCTTTTACAAAGCAAGAGTTACAAACTGGACCAAAAAGTAGTAAAGTTGGATATACATTAGATGGTTGGTATAGTGATAAGAATTATACACATAAAATAAAAGAAAATGAAAAATTCTCAACAAAAACTGCGGATTTCGAAAATGAAAGTTTAGCAGATACAGATGCATATGTTTATTCAAGATGGAAAGCAAATGAGTATACAATAAAACTAAGCTTAGATGGCGGAAAATATGATGATCAGACAACAGAAGTTAATGTTTCAGCAACTTATGATGAAGTAGTTAACATAGAAAATCCAACAAAAGCGGGATATACGTTTTTAGGCTGGTCATCATCTGGATATAATGGATTAGGAAATAATGCCCAAACAGGTGAAACAGCAAATAGCATGAAACCTTATGCAGGTTCAGACATAACAACAAATAAGTATTTCAAAAATTTAACAGATAAAAATAATGAGACAGTAACATTAACTGCAAAATGGAGAAAAAATGTTGCAAGAGTTGAATTACCAGATGGTGAAACATATACATATGACGGAACAGCAAAGGAACCTGAGGTTCAATTGTATGATGATTTTACAGGCAAGCTTATTCCAAAAGAAGATTATACAGTTAAGTACAAGGATAATACGAATGCTGGAGAGGCAAGTGTTGAAATAGAGTTTAAAAACAAAGATAAATATGCGGACAACTACACAAAAACATTTACTATAAATAAGAAACAGCTTGAAATTGCATCAGCATCAGCAGCAGCTAAAGTATATGATCAAAATACTAAAGCTTCAGGAACTATTACATTAAGCGGAGGAGAGAACAACGAAGTACCAACAGCAAAAGGAACATTCACATTTGGTGATAAAAATGTAGGAAGTAATAAAAAAGTAAGTATATCAGGAATTACTTTAGATGAGCAATGGCAGAAAAATTATGAATTAAAGCAAACAACATATGAAATAAATACAGGAAAGATTACAGCTAAAGAAATAACAGCAACATTAACAGCGAATGGAAAAGTGTATAACGGAAAAACAGATGCAACAGGAAAGATTACTTTAGCAGGAGTTATAAGTGGAGATGAAGTAACTGCAGTAGCATCTAGTTATACATTTGATAAAAAAGATGTTGGAACCAGAACTGTAACAGCAAAAACATTAACATTAAAGGGAGCAGATGCTAATAATTATGTGTTAAATACAACACAAGCAGCATCAATTACAGCAGAAGCAGAAATCACAAAAGCAAAATTAACAGCAACGTATGCAGGAGAGACAATAAAGTATGGAGAAAAACCAAGTTTAACAATAACAGTTACAGGATTTGTAAATGATGAAACTGATTTAACAGCAGATGATTATACTGCACCAAAACTTGAAACTACTGCAAAAAATGTCGGTACATATTCATTAGGAAATGGCATTACAAAGATAGATGGATCTGCTAGAAATTATACATTTGATTATCAAATTGGAACTTTAAAAATTGATCCAAATAATAAGATACAGTTAGAATTAAGTGAAAATGAATTTACATATACTGGAAAACCACAACAACCACCAGTAAAAGTAAGAGATACGGTAACGGGAGATATTATTCCAAATACAGAATATACAGTATCATATAGTGATGACACAGAAACAGGAACTGCAACTGTAACAGTAACTTTTAAGGATAGTCAAAATCATACAGGAACATATACTGAAACATACACAATTAATAGAGCTAATAAATCAATAACATCTGATGATATTGTATATGTGGGAAAAGGAACTAATAAAACTATAAAATATACACAATCAGGTGAAGATGTAGTAGTGACAGTAAAATCAAAAGAAGATACGATTGCAAACGCAACGATAACAGATGAAGCTAAGCAAGGAAGCATACAAATAACTGGTGTTGCAACTGGTAGTACGACATTGACTGTTACAGCACCTGAAAGTAAGAATTATAATAGTGCTACAAAGACTATAACAGTTGTGGTAACAGATTTTACAATTGCACCAACTTCATCATTAATTGCTAAAGGTGGAAAAGTAACAATAAAACCAACTATTAGTCCTGAAAGTATTAGAAGTACAGCAGCTGCTACAACAATATCATGGTCAACAAGTGATGCTAATACAGCTTCGATAGATAAAACGTCTACAACAACAGGTGGTGCAATTGTTGTAACAGGTGTAAAAAACGGAACAGTAACTATTACAGCAAATTTGAACGGACAAGTTAGACAGGCAACAGTTATTGTAGATGCAATAGCACCAACGATAACTGATATAGGTGGAGGAACAGCATTAAAATCAACAAGTCAAACATTAACATTAAAAGCAACAGATGAGATTGGAATAACAGCATATTATTGGGGAACACAAGAGCCAACAGTAGTAACAGATATAGCAACAAACACAGCAACAGATTTAGCAAATATAAAAAGTGCAAATGGATTAAGTATGAGCGTAAAACAAGCAGGAACATATTGGTTTGCATGTAGAGATGAGGTAGGAAATTTTGCAAAGAAGAGTATAACAATAGTAGATTATAAAGTAAATAACGTATTAGAAACAATAGCAGGAGCAACAGGAACATATACAAGTGCGAACTATGCAAAAGGTAATGATGAATCATATATAGTAAAGAGTGGAACAGTTTTGACATTGACAAAGATATATACAGTACCAACAGAATCAAATGCAACAAACTTTGTGGGATATTCAACAACACATGGAGAAACAGCGGCAAACCCAGTTAAAACAGACCCAACAGTAGCAAATGGAACAACATATTATATGTGGTTCAATAGACTAACGTATTCAGTAACAATAAGTAAAACAACCAATGGAACGATAAAAGCAGAGACGGTAACTCAAAAAGAAAATTCAGTTACATCATCTGCAACAGCGGAAGGAACCTTAACAGTAAAATATGGAGATAAAGTAAAAGGAACAGCAACGCCAAGTAACGGATATTCATTGTCTACATGGACAGGAGAATATTTAACCGGAACATCAACTACAGCAACAGGAGCAGAAGTAAAAGCAGTGAAGACAATAGGAGCAACATTTGCAGATAAAACACCACCAGCAATAACTGATATAGCAGGAGGAACAGCATTAAAGGCAAAAAGTCAAACAGTAACATTAAAAGCAACAGATGGAGTAGGAATAACAGCATATTATTGGGGACAAACAGAACCAAAAACTGCATCAGAAATAGCAACAACTGGAGCAGATTTAACAAATATAACAGGTACAAGTGGATTAAGTAAAACTATAACATCAGCAGGGACATATTATTTTGCATGTAGAGATGCAGCAGGAAATATTGCGTCAAAGAGTATAACAATAGTAGATTATAAAGTAAATAACGTATTAGAAACAATAGCAGGAACAAAAGGAACATATACAAATGCGAACTATGCAAAAGGTAGTGATGAATCATATATAGTAAAGAATGGAACAGTTTTGACATTGACAAAGATATATACAGTACCAACAGAATCAAATGCAGCAAACTTTATGGGATATTCAACAACACATGGAGAAACAGCGGCAAACCCAGTTAAAACAGACCCAACAGTATCAAGTGGAACAACATATTATATGTGGTTCAATAGACTAACGTATTCAGTAACAATAAGTAAAACAACCAATGGAACAATAAAAGCAGAGACGGTAACTCAAAAAGAAAATTCAGTTACATCATCTGCAACAGCGGAAGGAACTTTAACAGTAAAATATGGAGATAAAATAAAAGGAACAGCAACGCCAAGTAACGGATATTCATTGTCTACATGGACAGGCGGATATTTAACCGGAACATCAACTACAGCAACAGGAGCAGAAGTAAAGGCAGCACAGACAATAGGGGCAACATTTGCAGATAAAACAGCACCAGCAATAACCGATATAGCAGGAGGAACAGCATTAAAGGCAAAAAGTCAAACAGTAACATTAAAAGCAACAGATGGAGTAGGAATAACAGCATATTATTGGGGACAAACAGAACCAAAAACTGCATCAGAAATAGCAACAACTGGAGCAGATTTAACAAATATAACAGGTACAAGTGGATTAAGTAAGACTATAACATCAGCAGGGACATATTATTTTGCATGTAGAGACGCAGCAGGAAACATTGCGTCAAAGAGTATAACAATAGTAGATTATAAAGTAAATAACGTATTAGAAACAATAGCAGGAGTAACAGGAACATATACAGATGCGAACTATGCAAAAGGTAATGATGAATCATATATAGTAAAGAGTGGAACAGTTTTGACATTGGCAAATATATATTCAATTCCAGGAGAATCAAATGCAGCAAACTTTGTGGGATATTCAACAACACATGGAGGAACAGCTGCTAAACCAGTTACAACAAACCCAACAGTATCAAGTGGAACAACATATTATATGTGGTTTAATAGAAAAACATATACAGTAACAATAAGTAAGCCAACAAATGGATCAGTAAAAGCAGAGACAGTAACACAACCAGGAAAGACGGCAACAGCAACAACATCAGCAGCAGCGACATTAACAGTAAAACATGGAGATAAAGTAAAAGCAACGGCAACGCCAAGTGCAGGATACACATTTACAGGATGGTCAGGAGGATATATAAGTGGATCAACAAGTCCAACAACAGGAGGAGAAGTAACAGCAGCAAAAACAATAACAGGAGCATTTGCAGACAAAACAAAACCAACAGTTAGTATAAGCGGAGGAACAACCTTAAAAGCAACAAGTCAAACAGTAACGTTAAAAGGATCAGATACAGTAGGAGTAACAGCATATTATTGGGGAACAACAGAGCCAACAACAGCAGCAGCGATAACAACGACAACAGATTTAGCAAAATTAAAGGATGGATTAAGTAAAAGCATAACTCAAGCAGGAACATATTGGTTTGCATGTAAAGATGCGGCAGGAAATATTGGAAAAACAAGTATAGTAATAGTAGGTTATAAAGTAAATAATGTATTAGAAACAATAGCAGGAACAACAGGAACATATACAAATGCGAACTATGCAAAAGGTACTGATCAATCATATATAGTAAAAAGTGGAACAAGTTTAACATTAGCAAATATATATTCAATTCCAGGAGAATCAAATGCAGCAAACTTTGTGGGATATTCAACAACATATGGAGAAACAGCGGCAAACCCAGTTAAAACAGACCCAACAGTATCAAGTGGAACAACATATTATATGTGGTTCAATAGAAAAACATATACAGTAACAATAAGTAAGCCAACAAACGGATCAGTAAAAGCAGAGACAGTAACACAACCAGGAAAGACGGCAACAGCAACAACATCAGCAGCAGCGACATTAACAGTAAAACATGGAGATAAAGTAAAAGCAACGGCAACGCCAAGTGCAGGATACACATTTACAGGATGGTCAGGAGGATATATAAGTGGATCAACAAGTCCAACAACAGGAGGAGAAGTAACAGCAGCAAAAACAATAACAGGAGCATTTGCAGACAAAACAAAACCAACAGTTAGTATAAGCGGAGGAACAACCTTAAAAGCAACAAGTCAAACAGTAACGTTAAAAGGATCAGATACAGTAGGAGTAACAGCATATTATTGGGGAACAACAGAGCCAACAACAGCAGCAGCGATAACAACGACAACAGATTTAGCAAAATTAAAGGATGGATTAAGTAAAAGCATAACTCAAGCAGGAACATATTGGTTTGCATGTAAAGATGCGGCAGGAAATATTGGAAAAACAAGTATAGTAATAGTAGGTTATAAAGTAAATAATGTATTAGAAACAATAGCAGGAGCAACAGGAACATATACAAGTGCAAACTATGCAAAAGGTACTGATCAATCATATATAGTAAAGA